>PGZG01000039.1 GCA_002840115.1 Gammaproteobacteria bacterium HGW-Gammaproteobacteria-14
GTCCCGACAACCCCTGACAGCGACTCGGGCCGACGGGATCACTGCCTCACTCCGGGCGACAGAAACATCACCATAACCACAAGCCCAGCACGGGAAAACGCAGCCGGTTTCCCTTACAATCGCCGCCCATTAGCCACCCTGAATCCGGACACCTGATGAAAGACCGCATTATCCAGCTGCTTGAACAGGCCATGGCCACCCTGAAAGCCAACGGCACCCTGCCCGCTGATCTGGCCATCACTCCGCAGGTGGATCGCACCAAAGACCGCAGCCATGGCGATTTCGCCACAAATCTGGCCATGATGCTGGCCAAACCGGCGCAAAAAAAACCGCGTGAGCTTGCCGAGTTATTAATTAGCGCCCTGCCCACCGATGGCAGCATCAGCAAAACAGAAATTGCCGGCCCTGGATTTATCAACTTTTTCCAAGTCGATGATTTACTCGGCCGCCAACTGAGCCACGCCCTGTCAGACTCTCGCCTCGGCATTGCCAATGCCAACCCCGCGGACACTGTGGTAGTGGATTATTCCGGGCCGAACCTCGCCAAGGAAATGCACGTTGGCCATCTACGCTCCACCATTATTGGCGATGCGGTGGCACGCACTCTGGAATTTCTCGGCCACAAGGTTATTCGGCAAAACCATGTCGGCGACTGGGGCACCCAGTTCGGCATGCTGCTGGCACTGTTTGAAGAGTTGCCCGGTAACGCCGGGCAACAACTCGCCGATCTTGAAACCTTTTATCGGGACGCCAAGAAACGTTTCGACGCCTCCGAAGAGTTCGCCAATCGCGCCCGTTCACTGGTGGTAAAACTGCAGTCCGGCGATCTCGACTGCCTGACATTATGGCAACGCTTTAACGAGATTTCCCTGAACCACTGCTTTGAGGTGTACCAACGCCTCGGCGTTAGCCTGAGCCGTGACGACGTGCGCGGCGAAAGCGCCTACAACCCCCTGCTAGCCGAAGTCGTTAGCGCCCTGCAGGAGAAAGGACTGCTCAGCGAAAGCGATGGTGCGCGCTGCGTTTTTCTGGAGCAATTCCGCAACAAAGACGGCGACCCGTTACCGGTTATCGTGCAAAAACAGGATGGCGGCTACCTCTACGCCACCAGCGACCTCGCCGCGCTGCGCTTTCGTCAAAATCATTTCGGCGCCAGTCGCATGTTGTACTTTGTCGACCAGCGTCAGGCACTGCACTTCCAACAGGTTTTTGAAGTTGCCCGCCAGGCCGGGTTTGTCAACCCGCAAACCGACTTGGCTCATATGGGCTTCGGCACCATGAACGGACCGGACGGCAAACCCTTTAAAACCCGTGATGGCGGCACCGTGAAACTGATTGACCTGCTTAACGAAGCGGAGCAACGGGCGCTGGCACTGGTAAAAGAAAAAAATCCGCAACTCGACCCGGCAACCCTTGACGATATTGGCCGAGAAGTAGGTATTGCGGCAGTGAAATATGCAGACCTGTCCAAAAGCCGACAGAGCGATTACATCTTTAACTTTGACCAGATGCTGAGCTTTGACGGTAACACCGCCCCCTACCTGATGTATGCCTGGACACGCATCGCCAGTATTTTTCGCAAGGCGGAGATTGATCTGGCCAGCCTGCAGGGAACCATCAACCCGCAAACGGATCAGGAAATTGCGCTGGGCAATCATCTGGTTCAATTTGGTGATGCGCTTAATCAGGTGGCCGAAAAAGGCTTGCCCCATATGCTGTGCAGCTATCTGTACGAACTGGCCGGCCTGTTTTCTTCGTTTTACGAAAATTGTCCGGTACTGAATGCCGACGATGACAGCATCAAACAAAGCCGCCTGAATCTGGCCGCATTAACCGCTCGCACTCTGAAACAGGGCCTCACCCTGCTGGGCATCAACACGCTGGAGCGTATGTAATGGCGAGAAAACCCGCATCCCGAGGCGCCAGCCGCAGCCGTAAACCGGAACGTCAGGTGGCTGGCTGGGTCTGGCTATTAACCGGCGTTGTTGCCGGCGTTTTTATTGCGTTTTTGTACCATTTAGCCCAAGTACGACTGGACCCCGCGCCACAAACCGTCGAGGCCAAAACCCCCGCGCCCAGCACAGAAACCGATAACGGCGGCAGCGGACCACGCTTCGACTTTTACGCCGTACTGCCAAAGATGGAAGTCATCTTGCCGAAAAGCGAAGAGCCCGACCTACCGCGACGAGTCACATCCCAGCAACCCGAAAGCAACGATACCGGTAGCACCGCAACGCCCACCCGCAGCGGCGAACAATTCCTGCTACAAGCGGGTAGTTTCCGCAGCGATGATGATGCCAACCGACGGCGCGGCGAGCTGATTCTGCAAGGATTCAGCGCCCGTATTCAGCCGGTTTCCATGGGCAATGGCGACACCTGGCACCGGGTAATGGTGGGGCCCTTCGATAACGCCAACGTGATGCACCGGGCGCAGGACAAACTGGCCAATGCCGGTATCGAAACCCTCGCCATTCGTGTCAAACAGGATTAAGGCTCCCTCGAAGAACCCCTTACCGCACTGCGCGGCCCTTGAAAGCCGCGCAGCCACCCCCATGTCCCACTCTGGCCCATGTTCCAACGGCCATCCAGATGGCCATCCCCATGGCCGCACCAGACAGGAGTATCTGCTGTGACTACCATCGTATCCGTCCGCCGGGGCAACAGTGTCGTTATCGGCGGTGACGGCCAGGTTTCCCTGGGCAACACCGTGATGAAAGGCAATGCCCGCAAAGTACGCCGACTGTTTCATAACAAGGTGATTGCCGGTTTCGCCGGTGGCACCGCTGACGCCTTCACCCTGTTCGAGCGCTTTGAAGCGCAACTGGAAAAACATCAGGGCCAGCTGGTGCGAGCCGCTGTGGAAATGGCCAAAGACTGGCGCACCGACCGCGCCCTACGCCGCCTGGAAGCACTGTTGGCGGTGGCTGACAAGGAACACTCCCTGATCATCACCGGCAACGGTGATGTGGTAGAACCGGAAATGGACCTGATCGCCATTGGTTCCGGCGGTCCCTTTGCCCAATCCGCCGCCCGCGCCCTGCTCGAAAACACCGAGCTAAGCGCCCGCGACATTGTTGAAAAAAGCCTGACCATTGCTGGCGATATCTGCGTTTACACCAACCAGAATCAGACCATTGACGAACTGACCTGGTAATCAGGCCGTTCTTACCCAGCGCATTGATCACCGCATAACTATTGAGGCCCCACATGGCTGAACTCACTCCCCGCGACACAGTACGCGAACTGAACCGTCACATTATTGGCCAGCAATCCGCCAAAAAAGCCGTCGCCATTGCATTGCGCAATCGCTGGCGCCGCATGCAACTTCCTGAGGCGCTGCGCGCCGAAGTCATGCCGAAAAATATTTTAATGATCGGCCCCACCGGGGTCGGTAAAACCGAGATTGCCCGGCGTCTGGCAAAACTCGCCAATGCCCCCTTTATTAAAGTAGAAGCCACCAAATTTACCGAGGTGGGCTATGTCGGCCGCGATGTGGAATCCATTATTCGCGACCTGATGGAAACCGCCATCAAAATGCTCCGCGAAGAAGCCATGCAACGCTACCATCGCGAAGCGGAAGATGCCGCCGAAGAGCGCATTCTTGACGCACTACTCCCCCCCGCCCGCGGCGAAGAAGCCAGCGATTCCAACACCCGGCAACTGTTCCGCAAAAAACTCCGCGAAGGTGAATTGAACGATCGGGAAATCGAAATAGATTTGGCCGAGCAGAAAGTCGGCGTCGAAATTATGGCACCGCCGGGCATGGAGGAAATGACCAGCCAGCTCCAGCAAATGTTTTCGAAAATGGGTGGCGGCCAACGCAAAACCCGAAAAATCAAAGTCAAAGATGCCTTCCGCATGGCCCGCGATGAAGAAGCAGCCCGCCGTGTTAATGAAGACGAACTCAAAGCACGAGCTGTTCATGTGGTAGAACAACACGGCATTGTCTTTATCGATGAAATCGACAAGGTTGCCCGCCGTGGCGAAACCATGGGCGCTGATGTCAGCCGCGAAGGCGTACAACGTGATTTGCTACCTCTTATTGAAGGCAGCACCGTTACCACCAAGTACGGCATGGTAAAAACCGATCACATTCTGTTTATCGCTTCCGGCGCCTTCCAGATGTCCAAGCCTTCTGACCTGATCCCGGAACTGCAAGGCCGCCTGCCAATCCGTGTTGAACTGGAAGCACTCACCCCGGACGATTTCGAACGCATTCTCACCGAACCGGACGCCTCACTGACGGAACAGTATCGCGCCCTGCTCGCCACCGAAGGCCTGAAAATCGAATTCACGCCAGACTGCATACGCCGCCTCGCAGAAATCGCCTGGCAGGTGAACGAGAAAGTAGAAAACATCGGTGCTCGCCGCCTGCATACCGTGCTGGAAAAGCTGCTCGAAGAAATCAGCTACGATGCCGACGATCTCGCCATGCAGTATCACGACAAGGCTCTGGTGCTGGATGCGGCGGCAGTAGATCAGCATCTTGGTGAGCTGGCTCAAAACGAAGATTTGAGCAAATATATTCTGTAATTCACCCTCCCCTGAGCAGGCGACACACCGTGTCATTTAGCTCGCCTGCTCAGGTTTTCCTTGCACGAAACTCCCATCTGTTTATATTTTGCCAACGCATTGCCCTCTCTCGAAGACAACAGAGCACATGGAGACTCCGGTGAGCTTTGAACCCGCACCTCTAAAAAAACGCATGGTCGCCGTATCAGGCCTGCCACGCTCTGGATCAACACTGCTATGCCAACTGCTGCGTGAACACCCGGAGGTCTACAGCCCTGGACACAGCTCGCCGTTATGTCCCGCAATCAGTGGGTTACGCCAACACCTGAGTGATAATAACTTTTTGCTCGCCCAGCTGGATCTGGATCCTGAACTGATGCATCAACGCCTGATCAGCTCTTTCCGTGGCTTTATTGATGGCTGGTTCTCCGAAACTGAAAAACATACGGTCGTGGATAAAAACCGTGGCTGGATGCAGCACCTTGAAACCCTTCTGCTACTGGATCCAAATGCAAAAGTCCTCGTTTGCCTGCGTGAACCCGGACAAATTCTCGGTTCCATTGAAAACCAACATCAAAAAACCCTGTTACTGGACTTTCCGGATCACACCGCCAGCCATACCCGTTATGCCCGTGCGGACGCACTTTTTGCCAAGGAAGGTGTGATCGGAGGCCCACTGCTGGGCATACAACACTTACAGGACCTGCCTGCAGCATTGCAGCAGCGGGTTTATTACGTGGTGTTTGAAGATTTGATGTCGCGCCCACAGCAAGCCATGGCGGAAATTTACCAATGGCTGGAACTACCCGCGCACTCCATTGATCTGAATAATCTCACCACTACGCCCCATGAAAGCGACAGCTACTACCGATTCAAATATCGACATCGTCAGCACAGCAATCTCAAAAAACCAGCGCATCACCCGTTACCTGCGCGTATTGATCAGGAAATCAAAAATAACTTTGCCTGGTTTTACCGCACGTTCTATCCAGGATTGTTGTCGTAACGCAAACATAAGAATCCATTTCACGATGTCGACAAATCTGACTGAGCAGTCTTTGCCAATAACTACCATATGGTAGTTACCCCCTTTTAGTGAGGCCGCTACCCTCCATGCTGTGGAATTATTCAGCAAACGAGGAGCCCCCATGGCACACACAGCAGCTCGCACTTTTACCCTTAGCGCCCTGACCGCCGGCATCATGCTCGCCGGTAACGCGCTCGCCAGCGACATTAATGTCGACAGCAACTGCACACTGGCCGATGCCATCGAAGCCATCAATAAAGGTCGCACCATTGGTGATTGCAGCAATGGCAGCGGCGATGCAAACACCATTGTTCTGCCCAGCGGCGACATCCAGGTGGACCGCACCCTGATCATCAACGCCGATATGACCATTCGCGGCGCCGGTCGCGGCACAACCCGCATCAGCCCAATTCCACGCGGAGTTGGCGCACCCGGGGTTCGGCCACTGTTTGTTCGTAGCGGTTCCGTGGTTATCGAAGACCTCGATCTGAGAGATGGCATCGCACAAGGCGGTCGTGGCGGTCCCATTGCGGGCGGCGGCGCCGGCTTGGGCGGCGCGCTATTTATCGAAAAAGGCAATGTCACCATCAATAACGTCGGCTTTTACAATAACTACGCCCGTGGAGGCGCCGCCGGGGCCAGCAGCAATAACGAAGACTTTGCCCACTTCGGCGGCGGCGGCGGCATGGGGGGTGACGGCAACTCAGGCAATTACTATACAGCCGGCACTGGCGGCGGCTTTAGCCCGAATAACACCAGCGCCGACGGCAGCCGCTTTGAAGGCGGTGCTACTGAATACGGCGGTTATTTGCCCGGCGCCACGCCCGGCACTGCTGCCAAAAATGGCGGCAAAGGTGGCTTCGGTGGCGGCGGCGGCGGCGGCAATGCCGATGCCAACGGCGGTAATGGCGGCTTCGGCGGTGGCGGCGGTGGTGCCGGCACGTCCATCAACAATAACACCCGTGGCGGGGATGGCGGTTTTGGTGGCGGCGCCGGCGCCGGCGCCCAGAAAGATCACGCCTATAGCCTGAAACAGGGCGTAAACGGTACTCCGGGCACCTACGGCGGCTTCGCCGCCAATAACCGCACCGGCCGCGATGGCAGCAGCGGCGGCGGCGGCGCAGGCCTGGGTGGCGCCATCTTTATCAAGCAAGGCAGCCTGAACCTGCAGGACGTCACCTTTGAAAACAACCGTGTGATTGCCGGTCAGCCCCCTAACGACACCAGCGGCGGCGCCGGTGAGGCTCTGGGCGGCGCCCTGTTTGTCTGCACCAGCGATATGGATGCCAGCTGTGGCGCCAAGGTCTCCATTGACTCCTGCAACGTCTCTTTCTCGAATAACAATATTGCCGAGATTGACCCGATAGTGCTGACACCAGTGGATACAGAGCGCAGCGATGTATTTGGCGTTGCAAGACGTGACTTGAACGCCTGCGGCGTCGACCCAAATCCACCGAAAGAAGGCAAAAAAAGCAGCGGGGCGGCTAGCTGGTGGGCAATGTTGGCCCTGCCGATATTACTGCGCCTGCGACGCAGATCCCTGAAATAAGCAAGAGGCACGGGGGCCAAGGATGGCCCCACTTTTCACACCAGTTATAGGCCGACTCTTCAGGTATTCAGTACACGCAAAGACGGAAAACGCCAACAAACTACCTTTTGTTTACCTCTCCTTCACGCCCCGCCTAATCATAAATCGCTATAATTTCAGTCATATTTTCGACTTGCCCGCAGCAAATAATGAAATTGCCAGTCAACACCGCCTCAGCGGACCATGCCCAGACGGATCATGGCTCCGCCACTTCCGGCGCCATTCTAGGCTCCACTAAGGGAAGCAGCCTCGAAGAACTTGTTCACGCTGTGGCCGAGCGCCGCGCTGACTTTGCTGATCTTATTGTTGCCCTATCTCCAGTGATCAGTGGCGCCACACCGTTAGCGCCAGAAATGGCATTACAACTGTCCACCGCCCTCCACGAAATAGACCACACGGTTATCGCCGATCATGAGCTTTATCGCCTGGTCAACGAACAGGCGGCTCCGGCACTGGCGCTTAACGAGGCCGGCCAGATTCTGGCGCTGAATTCCGCCGCCGTGCAGTTGTTCCATCTGGAGTCCGGCGACGGCCTAAAGAACCTGAGCATTTCCAGTGCGGAGTTTCACAGCTTCAAAGAGCGTCTGGCCAATATTGCCGGCTCAACCCTCATCAAAGTACGGCGGCCTCAGGCGGCGCACGGCTCACTGCCATTGATCATGGTAGGGAACTATCACTTCCGCCACCGTGCCTTCCTGTTAGTTGCCCTACAGCACCATTGGCCGGAATCCATTGATCGTGCATTACAGGAGCTTTTCGGCCTGACCAGCAGCGAGCGAAAAACCCTGTCCGCCCTGGCACAAGGAGTAAGCTCGGAACATATTGCCGAAGCACGAGGCTGTGCCGTCAGCACCATTCGCCAACAAATCAAAATGGTGCTGCAAAAACTCGGCGTTCACTCACAAATTCAGGCCGCCTCGCTAGCAGCCGCGGCAGCCAATGCGGTATCTACCAATGCGGCCAACACCGAACGGCTTTCGCTGGACTATGACGACCACCCCATGCAAATCCACGAGTTCTTCCGGGGACATCGGCGCATTGGCTGGCGGCGCTTTGGCAAACCTGGCGGCACCCCCGTTATGTGGCTACACGGCCCCTCGTTCGGCGCAGGCGATTTCCCGGAAGAACGACGACTGGCAGAGCATCATGCTCTGGATATATTCGCCATCGAACGCCCCGGCTATGGGCGCACCCATATCCCCAACGCCAATGAGGATCCATTACGTTGCCAATGCGATGACATCCTGGCGTTAATGGACAAGCAGGGAATTACGTCCGCACTATTCATATGCCACGAAGTTGCTCTTATTCCTGCACTGTCAATCGCCTGTAAACAGCCGCAACGAATATCCGGCATCGTTGCCATTTCTGCAGCACCACCCTTCAAACAACTGCAGCAAATCGACGCCATGCCCGCCCATCAGGGCATTTTTTTGATGGCCGCCCGACGCGCGCCCTGGATGGCACGGCTAATGACACGATTACTCACCATCCGAATGAAAAAACTGGGGCCGGAGCACTGGACCGATGTGGTTTTCGAAGGAGTTGAACCAGACCACAACATTATTAACCGCCCCGAATTACGCCAGGGCGTCATTGCATCCTATGGCTTCTACATCAACCAGATGGGCGCAGGCTTCGAAGTGGACCTGCGAATAATGCTGAAGGACTGGAGCACACTGATTACCAAAACAGAAGTACCGGTTCGCCTGATCCATGGCGAGCGCAATGCAACCACCCGAGTTGAACACCTCGCCATTTTCCACGACCTGAACCCCGATATTACAGTCGACCTCGTGCCCGAAGAGGGCCTCACCCTTGCCGTGTCGCAACCACAACGAATCTTTGCGGCTGCTATTGAATTGCTTCGGTAAAACAGTACTGCTCCTGCGACAGGTCGGCCGTTCCATCAACCGGGGTCATAACAGAAAGCAGCACATCCCATAGCCAGCGACAGTGGTATTATCCCCCCGCCCCAACATCAGGACGCCCCATGAACCCCGACGAAAAACTCCAGCAAGGCCTTGAGCGTTTTTTCGCCCTGCGGCAGCACGGCAAGGATGCGCGCTTCAAAGCCCGTCTGCGGAGCTTGCAATCGTTCCAGGCAACACGACTTACGCGCACCCATGCGCCACTGTTGGCGGAGCCTGCCAATCGTCAAGCGATCGGCTTTTTGCTGGATGAGGTGTATGGCGGCAAAGACCTGCTGCCGGTGGCGCGGGATATTCGCCGGGCGGTGAACAAGGCGTCCGGGCTGCTGCCGGACCGGGTGATGGCCACCTCGGCCTCGGTGCTGGAGGCGGCGATTCTGACCCAGGAGCTGGACGAGGCGCTGGCGGAAACCCTCCATGACAGCCTTGACGGGCCTCTGGACACTCCACTCTATATTGACGGGTTCCGGGCTTTGGGCCGGGAGCCAGAGCGGCAACGGCAGCTCGACCTGATTGGCGAGGTCGGCCATCATGTGGACCGTTATGTCCGGGGGAGAATGCTGCAAGCCACTTTCCGCATGGTGCGGCGGCCGGTCCATGCGGCGGGCTTCGGCAACCTGTATGATTTCCTCGACCGTGGTTTTACCGCGATGGGTGATCTGAAAAGTGCGGGTACTTTGATGTCGCGACTCACCGACGCAGAGGCGCGTATTCTGGTGCGCATCTATGCCAACCATCCGGACCCTTTTGCCGAGCCTTGATCTTTTTCGGAGCCTGATATGTCAGACAAGACCACCCACTTCGGCTACCAGCAGGTGCCGCTGCAGGAAAAGGCCAAGCGGGTTGCCGGTGTATTCCGCTCCGTAGCCCCCAAATACGATTTGATGAATGACCTGATGTCGATGGGCGTTCATCGGGTGTGGAAGCGCTTTACCATTGAGTTGGCCGGTGTCCGTCCGGGTCAGCGGGTGCTGGATCTGGCCGGTGGCACCGGTGATCTGGCCATGAAGTTCTCCCGGCTGGTGGGCGATCGGGGAGAGGTGGTGCTGGCCGATATTAATGAAGCCATGCTCGGCGTTGGCCGCGATCGCATGCTCGACAATGGCTGCGGCCATAACACTCGGGTGGTGCAGGTAAATGCCGAAGCCCTGCCGTTCGCGGATAACTCTTTTAACTGCATCACCATCGCCTTTGGCCTGCGCAATGTTACCGATAAAGACAAGGCACTACGTTCCATGCTGCGAGTGCTAAAGCCCGGTGGCCGTTTGCTGGTGCTGGAGTTTTCCAAGCCGGTGCATGCGCCACTGTCGAAACTGTATGACATCTACTCATTCAGCGTGCTGCCCACTCTGGGGCAGGCGGTGGCCGGTGATGCGGAATCCTATCGCTATTTGGCAGAGTCCATTCGCATGCACCCGGATCAGGAAACCCTGAAAGGCATGATGGATGAAGCCGGCTTTATTCGTACCGAATATTTCAATATGACCGGCGGCGTTGTCGCGCTGCATCGTGGATTCAAAGCCTGATGAGCAATCCCACTCGGCCGCCTAATTTATTCGAAGCCACCGCACTGGCCACGCTGGAGCGAGCTATTAATACGGCGTTGCGGGCAGACCCGCTGAGCATGGATCAGCTGCGCGAGCACAGCGGCCGATTACTGGCCATGCACCTGAGTTTTCCACCATTATCGGTGTATGTGTTGCTTGTTGAAGACGGCGTGGAGCTCTATCACGGCAGTGAGGCGGAGGCCGATGTCAGCGTGCAGGGAGGGGCTGTGGATCTGGCGGCCCAGTTACTGAACTGGCAAACCGCTGAGGGCGTGATTGGCGGCCCGGTGAAAATTCAGGGTGACCGGGAGTTACTGCAATCCCTGATTACCATTGGTCGGCAACTGGACCTGAACTGGTCCGCTTTGATGGAGCCCCTGCTCGGCAGTGAGCTGGCCCAACAAATTGAGTATGGCGCCAAACGGGTGTTTTCCATGGCGCGCCACGCACTGGATCTATTCGTTGCCCGGGCCGGCGATTTTCTGCGCGAGGAGTCCTCATTGATGGCATTGCGTCGGGAAGTAGCGGAGTTTAATCAGGATGTGGATGAGGTACGTGCCGACACGGATCGCCTCAGCGCTCGCATTCGAAATTTGAAGCAGGCTGCCGACGGGAATACGCTCTGATGTTACCGGTAACCCGTGTTTTCTATGTGCTGCATATCCTTTGCCGCTATCGGTTGTTTTCGCTACTCCCGGCGCACCCGTTAATAACACCGCTTATCCTGCTGCAATATGCCATGCCATCGAGCTGGTTTGGTCCGCGAGATCTTTCTGACGGTCAGCGCCTGCAATATGCACTGGAAGCCCTTGGCCCGATTTTTATTAAATTCGGCCAACTGCTCGCCACTCGCCGGGACTTGCTACCGGAGGAGTGGACTAATGCACTGGCGAAGTTGCAGGATCAGGTAGCCCCCTTCGACCCGAAAGAATCTCAACGCATTATTGAGCGCGAGCTGGGTCAACCGGTCGGCGAAATTTTTGCCAGCTTCGAGCAAACCCCGATGGCCTCCGCCTCGGTGGCACAGGTGCATGCGGCAACTCTGAAAGATGGCCGCGAGGTTGTTATCAAGGTGATTCGTCCGGGCATTGCCCGTACCGTTGAGCGAGACCTCGCCGTCATGCGGTTCGGAGCCCGCTGGCTGGAGCGATTGTGGAAAGATGCGCGTTATTTCCGCCCGTCACGGGTGGTGGCAGACTATGAAGAAGTCATTCGTGGCGAACTGGATCTAAACAGTGAGGCCCGCAATGCGGAACAAATGCGACGGCATTTTCTATTCAGCCCGCTGCTGATGATCCCCATGGTGCATCTGTCACTGAGCAACCGCGAGGTGATGGTGTCCGACCGGATTCGAGGCATTCCGGTTAACGATATTGAACAAATCCGCGCTGCGGGCATTGAGCCTCGCCTGTTGGCAGAGCGCGGCGTGGAAATCTTCTTCACTCAGGTCTTCCGCCACAACCTGTTCCATGCGGACATGCACCCCGGCAATATTTTTGTGTCGCCGGAGCACCCGGAGTCTCCGCAATATATGGCCGTGGATTGCGCCATCGCCGGGCGACTATCGAAGGAAGACCTGCACGT
>PGZG01000040.1 GCA_002840115.1 Gammaproteobacteria bacterium HGW-Gammaproteobacteria-14
CGCTGGGCGTTGCTGATCAGGGTGTCGCGGATAATGGCACGGGAGGCAATATGACTGGCGAGCTGAAGCAGGCAGACCAGGCCCACCAGAATCAGCATGATTTTGCCCAGATGACTATGACGCATGGCGTCCTGTCTCTTGCTCCGGGTGGCGTTGTTGCTGCACCAAAATGGCTCTACCTGTTTGGTTGTCTGTGTTGTGGCCTGCTCGAAGACCTGCCTCAAGCTACTGCGTTATGGTAGTTCATAATCTGGCGTGCACTGTATCGCAGTCGATCAATGGCGCCCAGCCGCCGCCGGGCTGTTTGGGTGTGCTTTTACAAGGTCTTACAGGCCGGGCAAGGTTCGCGTCAAATGTCGTTGTACTTCGAGCCATTCCATCACTCGTCGCCAGCTGTCGCGATCCTGCGGCGGGATGTCCGGCAGATCAAGAATGCCGCAACCTTCGCCGGATGCCTGCACATAAAGTTGGGTGTCGCGCAGCGTGGTCAAGAACGGAATTTTCAGGCTGTTAAGAAACACTTCCAGTTGGCCATACATACGGGTGCGCTCGCGGGCCCGGTTGGCGATGACCGCCAGTCGTCGTGGTCGGCGCCGGGAAACCGGAGAAAGCATAACCGCTTGCAGAAAACGGGTGGCCGCGCGGATATCAATGGGGCTGGGGAGCACAGGCACCAGCACCACTTTGGAAATATTCAGCAAGGCGTCCAGTGCCGGGCCAGACAGGCCTGCGGGGGAGTCAATAATGACCATGTCTCTGGCCTCGCGCAGTGATGCCTGCAAGCGACCGGCATGGAAATGTCCATCCAGAGGGACAGTTTGCAGATCAATTGCCGGGTAGCCCTGCTGGGTTCGTTGCCGCCACCACTGGCTGGAGGACTGCTGCGGATCGAGGTCCAGCAAGGTGACACTGCGTCCCTGGCTGGCATAGTAGCTGGCCAGGCTGGTGGACAGGGTGGTTTTACCGCAACCCCCTTTGGCGTTGGCGACCAGGACAACAAAGTGCTGACGCCCCCGGTCAGTCACGGTTCGAGCGGGGGCTACTATTTCGTCTTGATGATCCATAAAACGTCGCTGTCCCGCATCACTGCTTGCGTTAGTTCTCGTGGTGGTGCTTCCGTGACATGCTCCGATGGTGCTTGTGCTGATCACATTCACTTCGACAACACTATAGTCCAGTCAAGGTACTCCAGTCATGGCAGTCTGGTTATCCGGTGCCACAATGGCGTCTTCCGAGCTAGATGATCCGGGGACAGGTATAGCGGCAATCTGACAGCCATCATGACAATCCACGGTTCAGGGCTGTATGCTTGCCGCTTCGCCGCAAACGGAGCGCGAAGGGATGGGGCATTTAGTATGAAATATTTCTTTCTGGTGCTGGTCCTGATTGCGGCGGTGATCGCGGCGCTACTGTATTTGCCCGTGGATAATGGTCGGCCACTGCTGTCCCCGGACACGGTCAAGGCATGGGTGGAGCCTGTCGATGCGGAATCCGCACCTATGGAAGCTCCCGAAATGTACCGTTGGCAGGACAGTCAGGGGCGTTGGCAGTATGGCAGCTATCCGCCAGCGGGAGTTCAGGCGGAGCCGTTGGCGAAAAAACAGGTAAAAACCCTCTCCAGCGATCGGGTTCGTTCCGATTCACTGAAGACTTACGATTCACAACCCGATTCACAATAAGCAGCTGTATAAAAGCAATGGAGGCAAAATGAAGAAGTTTGCATTGGTGGTAGTAGGCACCGTGGCGTTGACGGCCTGTGGCGAAAGCGGCTCTGGCAAGGTTGATCTGAGCAACGAAGATAGCAAAGCGGCTTATGCGCTGGGCTTCCGCACCGGCGAGCAGATGCAGGGCCGCATGGACGGTATTGATCTCGACAGCTTCCTGGCGGGTCTGCGTCAGGGCGCGGGTGGTGATGGCAAGGCGTTAATGGATCCGGAAGATATGGATGCCGCTATCATGGAGTTCCAGCAGCGCAAAATGGAAGAGCAGGAATCAGAAATGGCCCGTGAGAGCGACGAGAATCTGGCCGTCGGTGCGCAGTTCCGCGCCAACCATGCAGAGCAAGATGGCGTTACAGTGACGGAGAGCGGCCTGCAGTATGAAGTGCTGGCGAGCGGTGACGGCGCAAGCCCCTCGGTGGAAGATACTGTGATTGCCCACTATCACGGCACCTTGATCGACGGCACGGTATTCGACAGTTCGGTGGAGCGTGGTGAACCGGCTACTTTCCCGTTGGCCCGTGTTATTCAAGGTTGGCAAGAAGCGCTGCCGATGATGAAGATCGGTGACAAGTGGCGCATCGTATTGCCACCGCACCTTGCCTATGGCGAGCATGGCGCTGGCGGCGTTATCGGCCCGAATGCTACGTTAGTGTTTGAAGTGGAGCTGCTGGAAATCGCCGCAGAGGAGTAATGTCCCGAGCTCTTGTGGCGGCAGCGCCATAAACCGCCAACAATATCGCCGGCTTTTGCCGGCGATATTGTTTCAGGACAAATATTTCATAGGCTCGCAGAAACCCCAGAGAAGTTATTCAGGGGTGTGCTCTGACTCTCAGTGCATCCGGTATGCAGGTGTGGCCGCTCTGCGGTGATCAGCGCCACTGCTAGTGCGGTGGTGAATGCTGACAATCAGCTGATCTTCCAGCGCAAACCGCTCCTGCAGTTTTGAGCGCAAATCCGCCAGCCGCTGTGGCAGGCGATTCTGCAATATCCGGATATGCTCCGGGGTATCGAAGTCATCATTGAAACTGAGCGCGGCATCGGTGGAAATATCCAGCCGTTTTAATACCGAAGCATCCAGACCATTGTTGCGACGCAGGCAACGAGCCTCTTCCGCCAGTTCCCGATAGATCTCGAAATAGCCAGCACTGATGTAGTCCATCAGTAACTGACAAAACTCCTGAATACGCTGTGGCAATGGATTGCGTTGTGCATTGCTGGCGATCAGCGGTGGCAGGCTGTTTAGCAAAGTGATGAGCTGCTGCCGTTCGTTGAGCCACTGCTGCACCAGCAGTTCAATGCGTTGCCATTTTTGTAATGCTTGATGTGCCTGCGTTGCCATGGGGTGTCCTCCTGAAAATCCATCTTCTGTGGCGAGCCTCGCCTGCTGGAAGAACAAAGTAGAGGGGTTGTCAGTCAGGCCGCAATTGGCTGTAGCGGAACTGGCGCAAAATTCACCAAGTTGTCGAAAATTGGTTTTAAAAAACAGGGGGTTGGCTGAAAGACGGATTTCTCATAAAAAGTGTTCCCGAAAGGCGTTCGGGATATGTAGGAGGGCAAGTGGCGTTACAGCCAGCCTGCAATCCACGGCCATAGCCAGGGCAATGCCAGAGCTGTTAGCAGGCCGGTGAGGCCCAGAGCCAGTGACGAGTAAGCGCCTGCACGCTCGCTATACTCAAAGGCGCGGGCGGTGCCGATAGCATGAGCAACCAATCCCAGAGCAATGCCGCGAATACGGTCATCGGTTACCCGCAGCAGTCGGAATACCAGTGGTGCAGCGAGCACGCCGACAATGCCGGTGATCGCCACGGCGCCAGCGGCCAGCGCGGCATGCCCACCGGTGAAGCGGCTGACCTCCAGAGCAATCGGTGTGGTAATAGACTTGGGAGCCAGTGAGCCGATGACATCCAGTGGTGCGCCATAGAGGGCGGCAAGGCCGATGGCTAACCCGGCGGCCAGGGGAGCGCCAATAGCAATAGCAACCAATACCTGTAGCCAAATACTGCGCAGGGTGGAGAGCTGGCGATACAAGGGCCAGGCTAATGCGACGGTGGCTGGCCCCAGAAAAAACTGCAGCACCGCGGTGCCAGCCAAGTACTCGCGGTAGGGAATGCCAAGCCACAGCAGTACCGCAATTACCGGAATCATGGCCACCAGAAACGGGTGCAACAATGGCTGTCGACCGCTTTTGTCGTAGAGCCACCAGGCGCCGCGATAGCTTGCCAGTGTTAGCAACAGGGCAAATAACGGAGTATGCAGAGCGCTCATGAGTCGCTCCGGATAAGGAGTTTCAATAGCGCGGTGACCAGGATGAGGGCCAGCAGCGTGCCGACAACGATGGACACCAGTAGGGCGGTGCCATGTTCTGAGTAGCGATCCCACTCCAGCACGATGCCAATGCCAATCGGGAAAAACAGCAGGGTCAAATTACCAATCAACAGGTTGGCAGCCGGAGCTACCCGCTGTAGCACTGCGGCACGGGTGATCAGGGCTAACAGCAGCAACACCATGCCGACAACGGCGCCGGGCAGAGGAAGATCCAGCAACCGGACTAGCAGCTCACCGGTGAACTGAAAGGCCAGCAGTATCAGCAGGCCATCAAGCATGGCGTCGGAATAGCTGGAACAGTGCCGTGGCGCTCAGTCCGATAAATACCAGCAGTGACCAGGCTGGCAGGCTGATACCGAGAAATAGCCAATCGATCTCTGCGCACTCACCGGAGCCGGTGAAGACCATGCGCAGCACCTCACCCATTGGAAACACATCCATCATGTAATCGAGGGCCGGACCGCAGGCGGGCACCTGATCCGCGGGCAGGCTTTGCAGCCAAACGTGCCGTGCCGCCACGGCGCCGCCACCGATGGCGCCAATGGCGGCCAGTGCGGCATAAATACGTTGGCCCAGCGCCGCAGGGTTATGAATGAGTGCCAGTAGAAAAAACAGCCCGGCGGCGATGACGCCGACGCGCTGGAAAATGCAGAGTGGGCAAGGGTCCAGACCCTCGACATGTTCCAGATACAATGCCCCGGCCATGGCCACGACGCAGGCAAGGAAAGCAAACAGATTGAGCATTCTTGGGGCGAGCAACCGAGCCATCAGCGGGCGACCTCGTAACGGGTGATGTGCGGAAGGGTAGGGAAAAGCATGTCAGGCAGCAACTGCGAGATTGGATGGGGTTGCCGTAATTCGGTTCCCGGAGGGGGTTAAGCGATTGACGAAGAGTTCGTCGGGGAGTTTAGCTGGCGGCTTTTCGTTCGGATTGTCTTTTCAGAAAGGCTTCGTTGCCTTCTTCCCAGCCCGACTCCCACCACTGACTCAAGAGCTCATCGGTATAGGGGCAGTCGCTAGAAAGCCTGCCGCTGAGTCCCCACAAGCAGCCCTGATTGTAGGCCTTTTTGCATTCCTCATTGCTCAGTTGCGCGGTCATATGCAAGGGCTCCGTTATCCAGCCTCTAAGCTAGCACGCTATTCCCATTATGGGCATGCCGCCCGGTTCACAGATTTGCCCTTTGGTCCGCTGCGGGTAAGCCAATAGGATTAGTTTTATGGTGTTTTGCGAGGTGCTATGTGAAAAAAGTGGCGGATGTGATGGTTTTTTCAGTCGCGAAAATAATCCGCCAGAAATTGCTCGAAAGGTTGTTGTGGCTCTGCTTCGCGGCTGCATTGTGCTGCGATGCTATCGCGCGCCATATCCGCAAATAGCTTGTGCTCGTCAGATGACAGCGGGCGAGAGAGAAAATGATCGCGGTGAAGCACCGCCTGACGACGAGCAAACTCATAGAAGCCGATATTTTCGGAGGTCATCACATTGAGAATGCGAGCTGAGGAGGTGAGCGTTGGGTCTTGTATTTTGCCTCGCTGAACCGCGAGGGAGTGGCGATATAAATCACTGCCTTCAGCTTGATCATACAAGGCTGCAATATCTTCGAGCTGATCCAGCAGTTCCATGCCCCAGGTGGCGAGGGTGGTTTGGCGGCCATGGCGACACAGTTTGACGTTGGCGTCGCGGCCGTTGTACACCGCTTGCCGCACATTTTGTTTAGCCGCGATCTGATCGCAGGACTCAACCATGGGTGAGCGCTCCAGCAAGCAATAGCTGGCGAACATATCAATAAAGCGCATGGTGTCTGCGTTAATACCTACCGGCTCAAAAGGGTCAAGATCCAATACCCGAACTTCAATATATTCGACACCACTCCGTTGTAGTGCCTGGGTGGGGCGCTCACCTTGCCGAATGGTGCGTTTCGGTCGAATGGATGAGTAGTATTCGTTTTCAATTTGCAGGATGTTGGCGTTCAGCTGGCGATAGCTGCCGTCGACACAGACGCCAATATCTTCATAGGTAGGTTCTGGTGTGTGAATCGCATGGTTGAGCGTGCGGACATAGCTGTCGAGATCGTTATAGCTGATATGCAAGCTCGACTGGGCGTTATTCTGATAGCCCAGATCGCTCATTCGTAACGAGGTGGCGCTTGGACGGAACAGGCTATGGTCAAATCGTTTTAACAGTTGATGGTCGTTGTTTTTCAAAAATGACTGGCATAGCGCAGGGGAGGCACCAAATAGATAAACCAGTAGCCAGCTATAGCGGTGAAAGTTGCGCAGCAAATCAAAGTAGCGGGAAGAGATAAAATCCTGCAGCGGTTGCTGATTGGCTTCCTGTTGTTGATGTAATTCCCAGAATGCGGTGGGCCAGGAAAAGTTGTAGTGAATCCCGGCAATGGTCTGCATCTTTCGGCCGTAGCGATAGCCCAGCCCCAGCCGGTAAATATGTTTCATTTGGCCGATATTGGAGCTGCCATATTGGGCTACGGGCACATCATTGTCGTCACTCACCTGGCAGGGCATGGAGTTTACCCAAAGCAGTTCGTTGCCAAGTTCTGCATAGACATAACGATGCACCCGGTCAAGAAACTCCAACGGTGTGGTAATGCCGGTGGTTGCCGGTGTAATAAATTCCAGTAACGCCTCGGAGTAATCCGTGGTGATATGCGGATGTGTCAGGGCGGAGCCAAGGCTGAGCGGGTGAGGCGTTTTTGCCAGCGTGCCCGTCGGTGTAACGCGAAGGCTTTCTTTTTCAATGCCTCGGCGTATGCCGGTCAGTGTGGCGGCAGCATTCGCCGCTTTCAGGGCATCCAGTCGACGGGTTAGCAGCTCACTCATTAGCGCCTCGCATTAGTTTTTGCTCCGGCCGGTGCTTCAGGCTTTGCTCTTTTTGTTGGCATCTTCCCTGGCCTTGGCAAACAGTGCCGCCATTCCGCCTACGGGTGCTGGCTGTGCTTTCGCTTTTGCCGCCTTGTGATTGCGGGAGGGCGATTGTGGTTTGGCGCTGTCTTTCCGTTCGTTGCTAGTGCGGTTTTCATGTTGGTCATCCAGCCGCATGGTCAAACCAATGCGTTTGCGGGCCATGTCCACCTCCAGCACCTTGACGGTGACAATATCACCAGCGGCGACCACTTCGTGAGGATCTTTGATAAAGGTATTCGACAGCGCCGAGATATGCACCAGCCCATCCTGATGAACACCGATATCCACGAAGGCACCAAAATTAGTGACGTTGGTGACTGCACCTTCGAGGATCATGCCGGGCTTGAGGTCCTTGAGTTCCTCGACGCCTTCCTTGAACTCGGCGGCTTTGAACTCCGGACGGGGATCGCGCCCCGGCTTTTCCAGTTCCTTGATGATATCGGCCACCGTTGGCACACCGAATCGCTCGCAGGTGTAGTCCGCTGGGTTCAGTTTGCGCAGGAAGCCGACATCACCAATCAGGTCTTTCAGTACCCGTCCTTGTTTGGCGGCGATGCGCTCCACCACCACGTAGGCCTCCGGGTGTACCGAGGATCCATCCAGCGGGTTGCTACTTTGTGCAATGCGTAAAAAACCGGCGGCTTGTTCAAAGGTTTTTTCACCCAGACGTGGCACCTGCTTGAGGCAGTCACGGCTGTTAAAGACGCCATTTTTTTCCCGATAGCTGACAATGTTGCCAGCGATGGTGCTGTTCAGCCCGGCGATGCGTGCCAGTAGTGGGGCAGAGGCAGTATTCACATCAACGCCGACGGCGTTTACGCAATCCTCGACCACCGCATCCAGACCTCGCGCCAGTTTCAGCTGGCTGACGTCGTGCTGGTACTGGCCGACGCCGATGGACTTCGGATCAATTTTGACCAGCTCGGCGAGCGGGTCCTGCAGTCGCCGGGCGATGGATACGGCGCCGCGGAACGAAACGTCGAGATCCGGAAACTCTTTTGAGGCAAGTTCCGATGCTGAGTACACCGAGGCACCGGCTTCGCTGACCATGATTTTGCTCATGCCCAGTTCAGGAAGTTTTTTTACCAGTTCGGCGGCCAGCTTGTCGGTTTCACGGCTGGCGGTGCCGTTGCCGATGGCGATCAAGGCAACCTTGTGTTTGATGCACAGGGCCGCGAGGGCGGCGGCGGACTGGTCCCAGCGATTCATCGGCGCGTGGGGGAATACGGTGGTGTGCTCCAGCAGTTTGCCGGTGGGGTCAACCACTACAACCTTGACGCCGGTGCGCAGGCCGGGATCAAGCCCCATGGTGGCACGCATGCCAGCGGGTGGTGCCATCAGCAGGGCTTTGAGGTTGCGGGCGAAGACGTTGATGGCGCCTTCTTCTGCCATTTCTCGAATGCGGCCCAGCAATTCGGTTTCCAGATGGGTGGCCAGTTTGATTTTCCAGGTCCAGCGCAGGGTTTCCTGAAGCCAGTTGTCGGCGGCCCGTTGCTGATGTGTCCAGCCTGCGCTTTTCGCCACCATATCTTCGCAGGGATGTGGCTGGGCGGTTTCCAGCTCTTCCGGGAGGGTCATGCTGACATGCAGTACGCTTTCATTGCGGCCACGGAAAAGGGCCAGTGCCCGGTGGGAGGGGATGTCCGCCAGTTTTTCACTGTGGTCAAAATAGTCTCGGAACTTGCTGGCTTCTTCGTCCTTGCCGTCGGCCACTTTGGCTTGAACATGGGCGTTTTCCCATAGCCAGGTGCGCAGACGGGTCAACAGGTCGGCGTTTTCGGCAAAGCGTTCCATCAGGATTTGCTTGGCGCCGTCGAGGGCATCCTTGCTGGTGGCGATGCTGTGTTCGCTGTTCAGGTAGTCGGCGGCGGTGGCTTCCGGGTCCAGCGTCGGGTTTTCCAGTAGTGCATCGGCCAGTGGTTCAAGCCCCGCTTCCCGGGCGATCTGGGCGCGGGTGCGGCGTTTGGGTTTGTAGGGCAGGTAGAGATCTTCCAGCCGGGTTTTGCTGTCGGCGGCAAGAATCTGGGCTTCCAGTGTCGGGGTTAGCTTGTCTTGCTCGGCAATGCTTTTCAGGATCGTGCTACGCCGATCCTCTAGCTCACGCAGGTAACGCAAGCGCTCATCAAGGGTGCGTAACTGGATGTCATCGAGGCCGCCGGTGACTTCTTTGCGATAGCGGGCAATAAAGGGCACGGTGGCGCCTTCGTCAAGCAGCGTTACGGTGGCCTGTACCTGTTGAATCTGGCACTGGATTTCGGCGGCGATAATGGCTTCGATACTGGCCGGCTTGGCGGCGGGGGTCGGGGTCGACATCTCGATTTTTTCCCTCAGGCTAAAAACACAACGGTCGGCATCATAGGCAATGAGGCCGACCGTTCACAGATTGTATTTTTGCCGCAGATGGTGTCAGCCGAGCAGCTGGTTAATCTTGCTGATCAGATCGTTCTCCTGCACCGGCTTCACCAGATAGCCGGCAGCTCCCTGGCGCTCGCCCCAGACTTTGTCGGTGTCCTGATCCTTGGTGGTAACCAGAATGATCGGGATATGCTGGGTGGCAGGGTCTCGGGTGATCTTGCGGGTGGCCTGAAAGCCGTTCAGTTCCGGCATCACCACATCCATCAGAATCAGGTCTGGTAGTTCACTTTTCGACTTCTCTACCCCTTCCATACCGTTGGTTGCCGTCACCGTCTGGTGGCCATGGCTTTCAACGATTTTGGTCATATTGGCCATTTGTGTGGGGGAATCATCAACAATCAGAATTTTTGCCATAGGTCTCGCTCTCCGTCCTCTCCCGAACCCTGCTATGTGGTTCTCAGTGGGGATCATCATAGCAGTGCCTTGGCACGGGAACACCTGCTGATTACAACCTCCGGGCCTTTGCTTGCTCCGGCTGTCTGTTTTTGTCCGATGGTTATCGCAGGAAGGTGATTCGTGCCCGTCTCAACCAGCGCAGCAGTACGATGGATAGTCCGCCCTCTATTAACAGGCGTAGAGCCAGTTGCCACTGAGCCAGAGCAAGGGCATGTAACTCAGGGGTTTGGCGGCTGATCAGGCTGGCGAGCAGCAGCAAGGGGACGCCGAGGGTGACCAGCAGTCGCAGCCTGCCTCGGACCGCGAGCTGTTGCGCAAGTAACGCCCTCAGGGTTTGAGCTAACAGCCACAGCAGTAATCCGAAGACCATCAGGGAAAGCATCTGTGCCATGGCAAAGGGGGTCTCTGCCAGAGAGGCGGCAAGCAGGCCGCCATGCTGAAGCAGCTGGAGCAGAAACAACCCCAGCAGACCCATGGGCCACCAGAGGCTGCCGCGCAGCCCTGGGCCAGGCTCATTGGCGCGCCGGTATTGGCGTGGATCGAACTGCCACAGGGCAACGGCGGTGGCGGGTAGTCGTTCCAGAGCCAGGGCTTGGGAGAGGCGCCCACGGATGGCGGCAATACGAGGCTTGGTCTCCTCGATAATCATCAGCATGCTGGGCACGACCAACAAGATCAGTACGGTGCCAAAGCTCAGGCCAAACACCAGGCTCACTGCCATGGGTTTGAGAAATTGGGCCTGCAGCGAGCTTTCAAACAGGATCGGCGTCAGTCCGGCGATGGTGGTGATGGAGGTCAGCAGCACGGCGCGGAGTCGTCGGACGCAGGCCTCCACTACCGCGTCAAAGCGGTCCATACCATCGGCGACCAACTGCTTGAAAAAGCTCACCAGAACAATGGAGTCGTTGACGATAATTCCCGCCAGACCGAACAGACCCATAATTGAGAACATGGAGAATTTCACGCCGAAAACACTCATCACAATGTGACCGATAACGGCGCCGGTAAAGCCAAACAAAATGGCGGTCATAATGGCAATGGGCCAGGACCAGCTGCTGAATACCCAGGCCAAAATCACATAGATCAGTGCCAGGGCCAGCATCTGGCCGGTGCGAACATCTTGCAAGTTCTCTGCCTGCTCCTTGAGTTTTCCTTCAAAGTCCACGCTGATCTGGTAGCGCGCCTGAATCGCGGGGAGCACATCACTGGCGAGACTGCTGACAATTTGATTGGCGTTGCCACGTTCCGGGTCAAGATCTGCGGATACCACCAGCGACAGGCGGCCATCGATGCGACGTAGCAGGTCAACGCCCTGACGGCTGCTGAAATTGACTACGTCACTCAGCAGCAAGGTATCGCCGTTGGGGGCAATGACTGGCATGCGATCCAATGCGGAAAGGCTGCCTCTTTCGCTGTCCGGCAGCATCACCCGAACTTCGATTTCTTCGTTCTGATCGTTAAACAGTTGCGCCAGACTACCATCAAAGGCGCTGCGCAACTGTGCCGCAACCGATGACAGCGTGAGGCCAAGAGCGCGCGCTTCCGGAGTTAACTCAAAGGTTAGTTGCTCCTTGCCCCAGGGGAGATCGTCATCGACATTGCTGATCCCGGCATAACCGTGCAGGGCTTCCTGAATTTCCAGAGACGCGGCCTTGAGGATGGCGATATCTCCACCCCCTAGTCGCAGCGCCAGCGGACTGCCCGGTGGGCCGGCATCCGGCTGTCCAATGGTCAGCTGATCGAGCCCTGGAGGAAGAATGATTTTGTCACGCCAGGCGCGAATAAAATCCTCATTAGAGGTGCGCCGGGCGTTGCCAGTCCATACCTCTACCAGCAGGGTGCCATAGTGGTCACCCAGTTTGGCGCGCCCGGCAACAATGTTGGGAAAACCTGCGGCGGTGCGATGCATCTGCACCACGGTTTCAACAATGTCATCATCGAACTCAGCGTCGGTTTGGTGCAGGGTTGTTTCCAGATGATCAAGGAAGCGGTCAACAGTCCGTTGTTCGGTGCCGGCGCTAAATTCGACTATCGCCCGTAATTGATCGCCATCAATGGGAGGGAAGAAGGTGAACTTCAGCCAGCCGGTGGCGACAATGGTAATGGCGAGGAAAAACGAACAGAACGCACCCGTGACTACGGCATAGCGGCGCTCTATGGCCCAGTGCACCATTGGTCGGAAAGTGTTTTCCCGAAAATGGTCGAAGCGGTTATCCATACGCTGGCGCAGGCCACCCAGTTTAATCGGTGTGTTTGCGAAGCTGTGATGCAGGTGCCCGGGCAAAATAAGAAAGCATTCAATCAGTGATGCAATGATCACGCAGATCATGACGAAGGGAATATCGAAGGCAATTTTGCCCATGGCGCCGCCCATCAATGCCAGAGGC
>PGZG01000268.1 GCA_002840115.1 Gammaproteobacteria bacterium HGW-Gammaproteobacteria-14
ACCGGACATCTGTGCCGGGTAAGCAAAGTACAGGAATGCACGGCCAACCAGCGCCGGGTTAAGGAAGTTTTTACCGGTACCACCGAACACTTCCTTACCAACCACAACGCCGAAGGAAATTCCCAGGAACACCTGCCACAGCGGGATCGATGGCGGCAGAATCAGGGTAAACAGAATACCGGTTACGAAGAAACCTTCGTTCACCTCATGGCCGCGTTTCCAGGCGAATAAACCTTCCCAGATAAAGCCGCCGATATAGACCACAATCATGATCGGGATGTAATACACCGCGCCGTGAAGCAAATTAGCGAACAGGCTGCTGTGATCAAAGCCGGTCAGCGCTGCAACAATAGCGGTTCGCCAGCCTTCAATCGGCTGATAACCAAAGTCCGTGATCTGCAGATTAGCCTGATAACCGACATTGAACATGCCGAACAGCAACGCTGGCATGGCAGCAAACCACACCGTCATCATGACCCGTTTCAAGTCAATGCCATCACGCACATGCGACGCCGTATTCGTCACTGACGAAGGGCTGTACAACATGGTGTCGAACATCTCGTAGAAGACGTAATACTTCTGCAGCTTGCCGCCATCATGGAAGTGCGGGGCTACCTTGCTGTCAAGAAACTGTCTGAGACTCATATCAGCCCTCCAGTTCAATGCGGGTCAGATTATCCCGAAGGATCGGACCGTACTCATATTTACCCACACACGCATAGGTGCACAGCGCCAGGTCTTCTTCCACCAACTCCAGGGCTCCCAGGCCCTGAGCGGAGTCGGTATCCCCAACGATCAGGGCTCGCAGCAACTGGGTCGGCAAAATATCCAACGGCATCACTTTTTCATAACCACCCACCGGCACCATGGCTCGCTCACTACCGTTGGTTGTGGTGGTGAAGGTCAGCTTTTTACCCGGCATTAATTTTGACAGATAGATACCCAGCACCGAGTGACGGTCAGTACCCGGAGACAGATAGCCGAACATCTTGCGCTCGCGACCTTCCAGCAACACCGTGATTTGTTGCGACTGACGGGACAAAAACGCCAGCGCATCACGGGCATGATGGCCGTTGAACACAGATCCGGCGATCACGCGGTTATCACCCTCCGCCAACTGACCGGCGGTCAGCTCCGTGGTAGAGGCACCCAGACGGGTGCGCAACAAACGTGGCTCACGCACCTGCGGGCCCGTCAGTGCAATAACACGATCCGTAAATAGCTCGCCGGTTGTGAACAATTTGCCAATGGCAATCACTTCCTGATAGCTGACGGACCAAACCGTTTTCTTCGGCCCGACCGGATCAAGAAAGTGGATATGAGTACCCGGATTACCAGCTGGATGAGGGCCCGCAAAGCTTTCTTCACGAATTTGCCCAGCGGCAAACGATGGCAAGGCAGAGTTCGGGGCACGACATACCCATACCGGGCCATCGGTGAGCCGCGTCAACACGGTCAGACCGTCGCGGAAAGCATCAAGCTGCTCGCTGATAATCACATCAGGATTTGCCGCCAGGGGATTGGTATCCATGGCGGTGACAAAAATGGAATTCGGTGTCGTCGCAGGAGTGGGCACCTTACCAAACGGCCGGGCGCGCAAACCGGTCCACTGACCAGAAGCAATCAGCGTGCTCTGCACCGTTTCACGGGCCAAACCGGACAGCGCGGCACGATCATGAGCACCGAAGTTCACCGCTTTTTGCTCGTCTGCCAGTTCGATTTCCACCGACAGCAGCA
>PGZG01000269.1 GCA_002840115.1 Gammaproteobacteria bacterium HGW-Gammaproteobacteria-14
TAGCAGACAGCCCATAAAACCGCTCCAGGCGTCGTAAGTCACTTCGCCCTGGGTGATCAACCAGCCAAGAACCACCACGGTATATACCGCAAGAATCGCGGCACTTACTCGCTGTATCAGCCAGTCAGACAGACCATTACGGCCCAGACTTGTTACGCTGGTTACCATACCCACACCCCCGCAAGAACAATCAATACAGCCGATACAATGAAGCTGGCCGTGGCAAATCGACGACCACCTTCCAGCGTTTCGCCAATGCCCCAGTCCATGATCAGGTGCTTAACGCCAGCCACCAAATGGTAGATCACTGCCGCCAAAATGCCCCAAATCACCAATTTGGCGAACGGCGCAGACAGCAATGTCTGAAGTTGGGCAAAACTTTCCGGAGACGCCAGCGAACGATCCAGCATCCACAGCAAGATGGGCAGTGCCACGAACAGGGCAACACCAGCGATGCGATGGGAGATAGAAGCCAGAGCGGTAACCGGGAACTTGATCGTGGTCAGATCGAGATTTACGGGACGTTTGTCGTTCACGTTAGCCATCACTATGCCAGGCTCCAGAGGACGGAGCGGTTGTCGGGAACGTGCGGAAAAACAGCACTACAACGGAATCTGTCACACAGTGGCAATATGTCCACGCCACTCTGCGGGGCGCAAGTATAGCCGCAGACCTTGGGAAAACAAACAACCCTGAAGAGAAAAATCACCCAACACCCTGTTTTACAAGGCAGATTTTCACACGACCTTGCGGTCAGAGTCCTTCTCCCCGACATCGCACCAAGCCGGTGCATAGGGCGGCACACCCGTCGGCGCGTAACATGCTGTTTACCCTGAACATTTGCTGCCCTTCCGGAAAACATCGGTTTCGTTGACAAAGATGTATCAAGTCTTTAACTTCGCCCCGCCTCGGTGAGCCATACTATTGACCTGTGCAAATCTGGCCGCCACTCCGCCCGCGAAGGAGAACATTCCATGACCGAGAAGAAAGCCATCCTCAAGGTAGAGGGCCACGACGATATCAGCCTCCCGGTGTACAACCCCACCATCGGACAGGATGTGATTGATGTTGCCAGCCTGACCAGCAAAAACCTGTTCACCTTCGACCCGGGATTTACATCCACCGCGTCCTGCGAATCCAAAATCACCTTTATTGATGGTGAGAAAGGACAACTCTTGCATCGCGGCTACTCGATTGAAGAGCTGGCCAATAAATCGGATTATCTGGAAGTTTGCTACCTGCTGCTATTTGGAGAGCTGCCCACAGCAGATCAGAAAGCAGAGTTCGTTAGCACAGTGAAAAACCACACCATGGTTCACGAGCAGCTGCAGTTTTTCTACAGAGGCTTCCGTCGTGATGCACACCCGATGGCAGTTATGTGCGGTGTAGTTGGCGCCCTGTCCGCGTTCTATCACGATTCAACCGACATCAAGAACCCGAAACACCGCGAAGTTACCGCGTATCGCCTGATTGCAAAAATGCCGACTATCGCAGCGATGTGCTACAAGTATGCCGTTGGTCAGCCATTCATGTATCCGCGCAACGACCTGACCTACTCGGAAAACTTCTTGCATATGATGTTTGGCACGCCGTGCGAGGAGTCGAAGATCAGCCCGGTATTAGCGAAAGCCATGGACCGCATCTTTATGCTGCATGCGGATCATGAGCAGAATGCCTCTACCTCTACTGTACGCCTGGCTGGCTCCACGGGCGCCAACCCGTTCGCCTGTAT
>PGZG01000270.1 GCA_002840115.1 Gammaproteobacteria bacterium HGW-Gammaproteobacteria-14
TCCCTCTCCCGCCTCACGGATGACGCCATGACGCGAACCCCCAGCGGTGCCCGCCTTGCGGCCATACCCGTGGCCGGGCCGAGAGCACTCGCGCTATTGGGTGAAACCGTCCGGGAGCTGGGGGTGGCCTTAACTGACCAGCTTATTGAGGACCTGACTAATCCGGCCAATCGGGAAACCCTCGACAGCCTGCTCGACGGCCTGATCCGCCATGCGGGCGGCGACCGGGACCAGATTGACCGGCTAATCCGCGAAACCCTGCTCGATATTCTGGATCAGGTGAAAGTTCAGGTGGCCGTGCAGCACTGGAAAGCCGAATAAGCGTAAAACGAATCGTAAAAACCGCCTAAACTGACATTGACAACTGGCAGTATGCCATCGCTGAGGCGTAAAATTGCACATCACCGCATCATTGATCAGGCGACCATGACCGACGACATAGTAAACCGCGACGACGACCTCGACATTCCGGCCCAACAGGTGCTGATTGTCGATGACACCCCGGAAAACCTGGTGGCTCTGGAAGTCGTTCTGGAGGACATGCCCTGCACTCTGGTCGCTGCCCGCTCTGGCCCGGAAGCGCTGGGCAAGCTACTCAAGCAGGACTTTGCCCTGGTATTGCTGGATGTGCAGATGCCCGATATGGACGGCTTCGAGGTCGCTGAAATCATGCGTTCCAACAAGCGCACCGCCAATGTGCCGATTATCTTTGTAACCGCCAACTCCCGAGACGACCGAAATGTCCGTCGCGGCTATCAAACCGGCGCCGTGGATTATCTGTTTAAACCCATTGATCCCACCATGCTCTGCTCCAAGGTGAATTTTTTCCTGCAGCTGGATTATCAAAAGAAACGCCTGGAGGCAAAGCTCAACCGGAGCCGTCAGTCTGCGGAAGCCATGAAGGCGGCCTGGGACGGTAAATAACAGGAGAGCCATACCGGTTCCCGCTCCCTCTCCGTCCTGCTAGAGTTTGCCCTTCAAACCTATCAAGGACGATCACCGTGCAGATCCCCGGCTATCTTGTTCAGGCAGAAATCGGTCGTGGCGGCATGGCTTCAGTCCACCTCGCCATTCAGGAATCCTGTGACCGTCCAGTAGCCATCAAGATCATGTCCGCCACGTTGGCCAACGACCCGGCATTCGCAAAGCGGTTTATTCGCGAAGCCAAAACCATGGCGCAATTAAGCCACCCCCATATTGTTCCAGTATTTGATACCGGCCTTCATGACGACTGCCACTACATGACCATGGAACATATTGTCGGTGGCACGCTAAAGAAAAAAATTCGCGACCAGACGCTAACGCCGGAACAGGCAGAGCGGGTGCTGAAGGAAATCGCCTCGGCGCTCGACTATGCCGGTGAACAGGACCTGATCCACCGCGACGTCAAACCGGACAATATTATGTTTCGAGGAGACGGGTCGGCAGTGCTGATGGATTTCGGCATCGCACGCCCAACCCTGAGCGACGATGCTCTTACCCAGATTGGCACTGTTGTCGGCACACCACGCTACATGAGCCCCGAGCAGCATCGCGGCAAGGATATTGACCACCGCTCTGATCTCTATGCGCTGGGCGCAGTATTGTTTGAAATGCTAACCGGCAAACCGCCCTATACGGCCGATGATCCAATGGCGCTTGGCATTAAGCATATTAGCGAGCCCTTCCCGCTATTGCCCGGCGAACTACGGCGCTACCAACCGCTGTTGCGCAAACTGCTGGCCAAAGA
>PGZG01000271.1 GCA_002840115.1 Gammaproteobacteria bacterium HGW-Gammaproteobacteria-14
GATGCCACCACGGGCCAGAACATTCGGCGCGCACCGCCAATGGCCGCTCTTACCGGAGACTCTCCCTGCTGCAGGTGGGTCAGGGTGTCCTCGCCAACGACAATGGCGTCGTCAACAATAATACCGAGGGCCAGAATCAGCCCGAACAGGCTGATCATGTTGATGGTGCCGCCGAGAAAATACAGTACGCCCAGGGTCGCCATAAAGGACACAGGGATACCGATGGTGACCCACCAGGCGACTCGGGCATTGAGAAAAAAGAATAGAGTGGCGATGACCAGAATTAATCCGGTAATACCGTTCCAGAGTAAGGTTTCAATGCGGTCACGCAGGTGTTTCCAGGTTTCAAAATAGGCATGCATGTGCATGCCGTCTGGCAGGGTTTTTTCAGTTTCGGAGAGCCACTCCTGCATGATGGCGGCGGATTTCAGAGAGTCGTCATTCTCGGCACGTAACACCTGAAGTTCGACTGCTGGAAAACCCTTATAGGTGAGGTACGGTTGCTCATCTCGAGGGCGGCGTTCAATCAAGGCAATATCGCCGAGCTGCAATAGTCGCCCCGTCTGATCGGTAAACAGAGGTAAGTCGGCAAAGCCCTGTTCGTCGCGACGTTGTCCCAGACCGCGCAGTTGTTTGGCGGCTTCATTTCGGCCCACGGTGCCGGCGGGAATATCATCGCTGAACTGGCGTATGCGTAAGGCTAGCTCATCGAGTGTTATGCCCAGTTCATGCAGGGTAGCGGCAGGAACCTGTATGGCCATTTCTTCGGCGGGCAAGCCAGCAAATTGCACCTGACCAATGCCGCGGGATAACAATTCATTTTCCATGCGCCGCACCAGCGGCCGAAGCTCCGCCAGGGAGCCGCGCTCGGTGTACACCAGAATATTGGCAATCGGAGAGAAGCGGTCAATTTTCTGAACGATGGGTTGCTCTGCGTCCTGAGGCAAATTGCGAATGGTGCTGATGCGTTGGCGGACATCAGAAATGGCCAAGCTGAGATCCGTGCCATCCTCCATTTCCATAAAAAATACCGACCGTCCTTGCTCTGAGCGAGCACTGAGACGGCGCATATTGGCCAGCGTTTTCAGGTTCTGTTCAACCGGTATGGTGATGGCCCGTTCAATATCTTCGGGGCTGGCGCCACGCCAGGGAATGGCTACGGTGATGTACTCAAAGTCGAAACTGGGGAATAGCTGGCGGTTAAGTTGCTGCAGCCCATACAGGCCGCCCATCAGCATCAGCACCATTAACAGGTTGGCGGCGAGTCGATGCTCAGTAAAGCTGGCGATCAGTCCACGTTGGCTCATGGGTTGGGCGTCTCAATACCATTATCGCCGGGCATGCCTTCATCGCTTTCATTCTCAACGGATTCTTTTTCCGGGGCCGAACGATGCCCTGAGGGAGTGTCGCCGCTGATGGTGGGTTGTACTCGCAGCCCATCAATGGCGCCAGGGAGTTGATTCACCACCAGCCGGTCGCCGGTGCGAAAGTCACCTTCAAACAGAATTCGGGATTCGCCGGTTGGGCTTTGCCATTGTCCCACGCGAACCACGCTTACAGCTTGCAGGCGGTCGTCATTGTCGAGCCGATAGATGCGATCCAGCCCATGTAGTGCAGCGCCGAGCAGGGCGACCAGGTTGTCGCGGGGCGGCAGTGTCAGTGTCATAAGCAATGGCCTGCCCAGTTCCGGCGTGAGGGTGTTATCGTCAAGG
>PGZG01000272.1 GCA_002840115.1 Gammaproteobacteria bacterium HGW-Gammaproteobacteria-14
TAACTACAATATATTTGGGGATGCAGTACCAGATCGTTGTAGCTCCACTGCAGCCAATCGTAATGAGGGTAGCTGTAGTGGTGCCAATTGCGTCGCCCCCAGTGCAGATATAAAAAACGTCATGAATGCGGGGCAGCTTGTTGCCGGGCAATTCTCCGGCGGCCTGTATATTCCGCCCCATTTCCCGATTCTTCGTATCGAGTTTGGCAACCCGGCCTATGATCTTATTGTTGACGCGGGTAAACCTGGCGATCAGGCAGCCTCAGATGGTACTCCTAAAGCATGTCGGTCCGAGGATTTGCGAGGAGCCTCCAGACTGTCTGGCGGCGTCTGCGATATTGGTGCTTATGAACTGGAGATGCCTACTGCGCTTGCTGATACGGCCAATAACCAGAATCGTTCCAGCAGACAGTTGCGCATAGACGTGCTTGCCAATGATCTCGCCGGAGATGGTGTTCCGGATGCGGATGGCGAGCTGGTGCCGAATAGACTGTTACGAGGAACGATTGATTTGGACCCGGCGACGCCGGACGCCACGGCCAGCAACACGATAGTTACCAGTGATGGAAGAGAAATTACGCTGCGCCGTGTGCATAATGGCACTTGGCAGTTTGACTATACCGGAACGGAACTTCGGGAAGGATTCTATGAAATTGCAGCCGTGGTTTACAACGGGTCCGATTTGGCGATTGCAAACGCAGTGCAAGATATTGCCATTCGCTCTCCTGCGGAACCTGATGACGAAGATGACCTCCAGTCATTTTCGTCATCGACGATAAAAATTACTCGTATAGACCCTGATAACGGTGATGAGAATAATGATTTCATCACTAGTCGGGGAAGGTTGGTGATTCATGGGCTTTCCGATGCTTCGCCTGGTGCTCGCGTAGAGATCTATCTTAATGGTGCCTTGATCGGCGAAACCAAAGTGAATGTCACGCCAGGCCTGTGTGGTGGGGAGCCAGGCTCAGCCCGGGAAGATGAAGATTGCATCGTGCGTTATGATCCGGGTGTGTTGACCTGCGATAGCTTTGAGGAATCTTCAGTCGAGGATGTTTTCCCGTATCGGTTCTCCGTCTCTAACCCGCAGTCTGGCGTGACTGTTTCCAGCGAGGGACAGGTGACTACTCGCATCTCAAATTTGCCGCCGGTTTTCGCCAATCAAACATTGGAAAATCGCGCAGGTGAATCCGTAGTGTTTGATCTGGATGCGTTTGACCCTGACGGGCCTGGCTTGGATTTCCGTGAAATAGTCCTCAAAGCTGCCCCGCAGTTTGCGGCTACCAGCCTGCGAGAAGTTGAAGTGGATGGGGTGTCGGAAAGCCGGTTTCTGGTTTTCGGTATTAAGGGTAGAGGGGCCATTGATCCCGATGCCGATGGTCCTATTGCGGGAGTTCAGGGACTTGGTGTTGTGGTCGATCCTGTTGCGCGGACCGTTACCTACACCCCCCGTGATGCTCAAAAACAGTTCAATGACACTTTCAGCTTGGGTATTAAGGACGAGTGTGGAGGTGAGGGTGTGGCGGAATTCCGTGTTCGTTACCCGGAACGTCAGATTACGGGGGGAGCGACAGCATGGTGGTTGCTTGGATTGTTCACGCTTTTGTTCCGGCGTCGAGTGGTCCATTATTAACAGCCACTACGCAAAGCGGGTGTAGCTGAAAGCCGATCCTTGAGCGGGATCGGCTTTTTACGTTATGGCCCTTTACA
>PGZG01000273.1 GCA_002840115.1 Gammaproteobacteria bacterium HGW-Gammaproteobacteria-14
CGGCGTAGCTCGGCATCGTTATGAATTTTTTCTGCGGCGGCAATACGGCTTTCTGCATCACGACCCTCTATGGCAAGAGTGGTCAGGGTTTGTGGGCAGGTCAGCCGGCTTATGGCGGCTAGCCGAATATTCATTTCCTTGCCGTCCCGAGCTACAGAGGCGAGTACCTGAATATTGTCGGTTAGGGCAACCATTCTCAGACGATTTTCCAGGGATGGACTGCTTTCTGCGGTGCCTGCCAACAGTTTTTCGATTTGTCGGGCAGCAGCCAGGCGTACGCTGTTGTCGCTGTCCCGTTGAATTGCCTGATCCAGCAGGCTCATATCGGTAAGGCGGGCGGCTGCGGCGGCGCGAACGGTGGGGCTGGCATCGCCCTTAAGGAGGGTGCTGAGTACGGTGCGTTCTGCCTCGTTGGTGGCGGTCATTTCATTAACAGCACGTTCTCGAACGGCAGCATCATTATGTTGCCAGCGAGGTTTGAAAAAACGGCCAAACATAGAGCGTCCTCAGGTTAATTCACCCGGCAGGGTGATAAAAGTCAGTAACGATGACGGCCTTTGGCATGGGTCAGCCAGTTGCGCCATTGGTTATCCAGCCCGGACATTCCGCCGGGCCAGTGTTGTTCAATGATATTGACGCCAATATGAGCGCTGTTGTGATTTACCGAAAGTAATTCCCGAATTAACGCACGGCCTTCGCTTGAGTCCATTAAGAACCAGACCAGCGACCAGCTGGCAGCATAGGACAGGTTATCTGGCCCGTTATTGGCGTACCAGAGCTGGTGAGGTGCTTCAATAATTTGAGTGAGCCGCCCTGACTCGGTGTCAAATCGATGGCGTCGCAGCACCGTAAGCCATTGCTCCGATAATGGAATTTCAGCGCTGAGCCCATGAACATGCAGGCGTTCAAAGTATTCCGCTAGCCCTTCGTTGAGCCAAGTGGGAATGTATTTGCCAGTGCTAGCGGAAATAGCGTGAGAGCATTCATGGATAATTAACCGTATCAGAGCTTCATGATTGGGAATGGCCCAAGTGGTGATCTGGTTATTCAGGCTGCTGTAGAATCCCGCCGCATTTTCCAGTACCGGGGCTACTTCACGCTGGTAGGCTCGGAATTCTTGCTGCTGGCCATAAATCAGGATTTTAAACTCGCTGCCCGTAGGGTAATCAATATTTAATGCCTGGCGATAAATGGTGAATATTTTCCGCACAGAGTAGGTTAGTCGGTCTCGGAGTTGCGGTGGTAAACGATAGTCAATCGTGTCAATGCGGAATTCAAAGGGCACTGTGTTGTTGTAGAGGTCGGACAAGTTTTCGGTGGGCAATGAGTCCGGCGGCTGATCACCGAAGTGCAACCGTCCGTCTGCATCTCGCCACTGATAAATGCCGCTGGCGGTCGCATTGACCGCACACAGCATCAGGAGTCCAGTCGCGATGCCAGCAAGGCGTCTTTGTCGGCCCACAGATTAGCTACCCATTGTTGAAAACGTGCACGAAACTCCGCATCCCCTTCATAGTCACCTTGGGATACCCAATCAGGAATAGGATGCTGCTGAATGATTATCTCCACATCTTTGATGGCGCCGCCAAGAAACGCCAGCAGTGTGCGAGGTGTGTTTCGCGGATAAATAATGGTGATGTCCAGCAAGGTTTTAAGGTGTCCAGCCATGGCGCCGAGTGTAAAGGCTGCGCCGCCAGCTTTGGGTT
>PGZG01000274.1 GCA_002840115.1 Gammaproteobacteria bacterium HGW-Gammaproteobacteria-14
GACTTTCACGCAAAATTGCACGACCTTTCCGTTGAATTGGAACGCGAACGATGGGTCAAACTGCGTTCAAAGATATTTTCCGGCCAGGGTTTTTTGAGAAGCACAAAATCGAATTTCATCGATCAATCCGGGCATCAAGGTCAATATCAGGCACGCCGGCAATCTGGCTGCGCATGCCAATTTCCTGATAGGCCTCGCGGAAGCGAATGCCTGACCGACTATGGCGTAGCGCGTCACTGACCGTGGCGGCATCATTGCCAAGGCATGAAACAATGCCGTATCCGGTGATAACTACTCTGCGCATGATCCTTACTCCGTTAAAATCCGTCCGTCGATGTAAATAGCCCGACCCGCAGGTCTTCGGCAATATAAATGTCGCGGCCGTCGACGCTGACCCGGCCATCAGCGATACCAAGAATCAGGCCGCGGGCAATAATGCGCTTGATATTCAGGTGGTAGATCAGCTTTTCGGCGGTGGGCAATACCTGGCCACTGAACTTCACCGAGCCGACGCCCAGCGCTCGGCCGCGTCCGGGGTGGCCGAGCCAGCCGAGGTGGAAGCCGACCAGTTGCCACAGAGCGTCAAGGCCCAGACAGCCCGGCATTACCGGATCACTTTCAAAGTGGCACTGGAAAAACCAGAGTTCGGGATTGATATCCAGCTCGGCAATGATTTCGCCCTTGCCGTGAACGCCGCCCTGATCGCTGATATGGGTAATGCGATCCATCATCAGCATATTGGGTAGTGGCAGACGGGCGTTGTTAGCGCCGAATAACTCACCATGGGCGCAGGCCAGCAGGGCATCCTTGTCGAAACTCGATTTTCTCTCTGAAGCGGTCACGTAACATTCTCTATCTGGCTGAATTCGGCCGACATCATAGCAAAGGCTGGGCCATATGCAGCGCCGCAGGCATTTCCAATTGTGACAGGGAATCGAGAAACCTGGGTTGTCATTGTCTGCCAGTGGCTTGGAATCGATAAAATCCGGACAAATCAGGGCGTATCACGGTGATTTTCCGTCGCGCTCATGACAGTGACATGACTGTCACGTCGTTTCGCAGGCTTGCATTGCGGCGGCGGCTTGACCATTCTAGGCACCCCCGAATGTCCCGGAGAGTCCCTTGGTCGCTGAGTTGGGCCACTTTTGTCTCTGGCTGGCGCTGGCGCTGGCTATCGTTCAGGCAGTACTGCCTATTTATGGATATTTCAGTCAACGACCCTGGATGGTCGCGGTTGCCAAACCGGCGGCACTGATGCAGTGGCTGTTTCTTTCAATTGGTTTGCTAGCCTTGGCGTGGGCTTTCTATACCCATGATTTCACCATCAGCTATGTGGCGGGCCACTCCAACAGTGCGCTGCCGGTCGGCTATCGCATCGACATCGGCGGCATCACGGAGGAGAGCGCAACCTCGCGCGCCTCGGTGTTCGCGGTGGCGCCGGCCAGCAGCTGGAAATCTTCTTCAGTGAGGCATTCAAGGCTGTCGGCCATCTGCCGAACTCGCTCGATGTCGTTGCCAGTTGCGGTGTTCATTCTTGCCCATCCTTTCCCCCTACAGTCGCGGGGTGTTGCTGATGAATGGACGGTATCTGCACCCCGCGCCGATGCGTGCATCATTCCAACGCATGGGAAGGTTCCCATCTACTCAAGCAAGCTCGATTGAGACGCAAAAAAGCCCGCTCGCAGCGGGCTTTTTCAGGT
>PGZG01000275.1 GCA_002840115.1 Gammaproteobacteria bacterium HGW-Gammaproteobacteria-14
GTTGCGTCTGACGGAGGATCAGGTGGAAGGTTTTGCCCGTGCAATTCAAGCGCCAACATTACTGGTGGTTGGAGAGCAGGGCATGGGCGGGCAGGGGCAGTTTGAGCATCGCCTCGACTGGATTGCCGGCTCAACGCTGGTCAGGCTGGAGGGGCGCCATCATCTGCATATGGAGAATCCATTGGCAGTGGCCGAGGCCATTACCGGTTTTCTTGCTTGAGGCTCTTACTTGAGGCTCTTGCTTGAGGCTCTTGCTTGAGGTTCTGGCTTGACGATAAGTGAGGCTGCTCTGTGCTGTGTGGTCATGGCGCAGTGACGGTCGAGGGCTATGATCGTCGCATTGATATTATTGCTGGATATTGCTGCTGGAGAGTCACAATGAAACAGGTGGATGCTGCGGAACTGAAAAGCTACGAAGGGCAAGAGCTTGGTGTATCCGAATGGTTCGAGATTGATCAGGCGCGAATTAACGCCTTTGCCGATGCAACGCTGGATCATCAGTTTATTCATGTGAATGAGGAAATGGCGAAACAGACGCCATTCGGTGGCACCATTGCCCACGGTTATCTGACGGTGTCGTTGCTGCCGTATTTGCAAACCTCCATTGATGGGCTGGTGATTCCTAAAGGCCTGAAAATGGGCATGAATTACGGTTTTGACAAGCTGCGTTTTATGGCGCCGGTGAAGGTTAATAGCCGCATTCGGGCAAAGGCAAAGCTGATCACTGCGGATGAGAAAAAGCCGGGACAATGGTTGCTGAAGTTTGAATACACCGTTGAGGTTGAAGGTGAGAGCAAACCGGCGGTGGTGGCCGAGTGGTTGTTGATGTACTTCGTTTGATCTAATCAACACCAAGACGATGCGAGGCCTCTGCGGTGATCAGGTATTGCCGGGACCCTCGGAGCTATGGATGTACTCGTTTGTGTCCCGGCAATATCTGAACTGTGCCGCCGGAGAGAGGGCATGGCACGCCATGCCCGGCGGTTCTTTATTTCACTTCTGTAGTGGCAGAAAGTTTGCCACTGGAAAACGCCTCACCACCTGAATCAAAGCTCCCGGAATGTCATCCCCGCCGCCTGCAACCGCTCAATCAAGCGATCCTCGCAGGCCATCACCGGTGTGAGTACGCCGGTGCGTTTGGGCTGATCCTGGTCCAGTGCCAGACACATGGCGGTTTCTGCCAGCATCTTCGCGGTCTCGTCATAACCCGGATCACCTCCGGCGACTTCGCACATTACCTGTTGATCGCCGCTTCTGGCGCGGAACAGCACCTTGAACCAGCTGCGATCACGCTTTTCCTTCGGCGGGCCATCGCCGGATTGGCGATATTCCAGCAGCTTGTTGCGCAATAGCTTGATCTGCGCCGCCAATACCAAGCCGCCGACGCCAATCATGCCGCCGAGCATCATCGGCAGGCCTTTGGCAGCGACAAAATGGCCGTAACGGAAATCGGGGCCATAACCATCCACGGCGCGGGCGGAACGAACCACCATAAACGGGTCAATGGTCGGCATGGGGGCCAGCCAGCCGCCAAGCTCGTCATCCTTGCGCGGACGCATGGGCTGAACCCGGGCGGTTTTCGGGTACTGATGATTGAGCGCCATTTGGGCATGTTTCATTGCCGAGCGGTTTTCGCTGGGCCGACCAAACGCGGTAATGGCCGATTGCCAGGTGCCGCCGGAGAAGGTGCCCGAGGCG
>PGZG01000041.1 GCA_002840115.1 Gammaproteobacteria bacterium HGW-Gammaproteobacteria-14
GCGTGGCGCTGACGATTGCGGCTGTGGTTTTACTTATTGGCATTTTGGTCGCTCCACGGCTGGGATCGGAGTTCGTCCCGCGCTTCAATGAGGGTGATCTACTGATTCGTGCCACCATGGCGCCATCCATTTCGCTGGAAAAAGCCGAGACAACAATCGGTGTATTCGAGCGACAACTGATGGCCGCATTCCCTGAAGTCACTCAAGTGGTATCACGGATTGGTCGTGGTGAAGTCGGTGCGCACGCCGACCCGGTGAATAACGCGGAAATTTTCGTGGCGCTGAAGCCCCAGGACGAATGGCAGAGCGCAGAGACACTCGACGGCCTCTATGCAGCAATGGGCGAAAAATTCGCAGACTTTCCTGGCGCACAGTTCAACTTCACCCAGCCCATCGCGGCGGCTGTAGATGAATTGCTGACCGGCACAAAGGCCGAGCTTGCCGCCAAGCTGTTTGGCGACGACCTGGATGTTCTGGCCGAGAAAGCACAGGCTATCGAACAGGTAATACGCACTGTTCAAGGTGCTCAGGATGTCCAGCGCGATCAAATTGGCGGCACGCCGCAACTGCGTATCACGCTGAATCGGGATGCCATCGCCCGCTATGGCCTGAATGTCAGCGATGTGCAGCGCACCTTGAGCGTCGCCGTGGGCGGCGGCGAGGCCGGACAGGTATTCGAGGGCATCCGCCGTTTTGACATCTATGTCCGGCTTGAAGAGTCCGCTCGCAACAGGGCCGATGTCATCGGGCAGCTCATTATCGAAAACGCTTCTGGCCAGCGTATCCCCCTGGAGGAACTGGCAGACATCGAGGAGGTGGTGGGGCCGCGCCAGATCACCAGGGAAAACAATCAGCGCTTTATCACCATCCAGACCAATGTCCGCGACCGGGATATCGGTTCCTTCGTGGCCGAGGCCGATGCTGCCATCGCCGCGCAAGTGGACTTGCCACCGGGGTATTTCCTCAAATGGGGAGGACAGTTCGAACTTCAGCAGCAGGCGAACAAGCGTCTAATGATTGTGGTTCCTATTACCCTGGCGCTGGTCTTTCTCATGCTGTTCGTCAATTTCCGGTCCCTGCGAAACGCACTGCTTATCATGCTCAATATCCCGCTGGCACTGGTCGGCGGTATCGTCGCGCTGTGGTTAAGCGGCCAGAGCCTTTCAGTGCCTGCCTCGGTCGGCTTCATCGCCCTCTTTGGTATCGCTCTCGAAAACGGACTGGTACTGGTCAGTTACCTCAATGAACTGGTCAAGGACGGGATGTCCATTGCCGAAGCCAGTGTGCGCGCCGCCTGCGCCAGACTACGCGCGGTGATCATGACAGCTGTCACAACCGCCCTTGGGTTGTTTCCGCTGTTGTTCGCCACCGGCACTGGCAGTGAGGTGCAGCGACCACTGGCCACTGTCGTCGTTGGTGGTCTGGTCACAGCCACCATATTGACCCTGCTGGTTATTCCCGCGCTGTACCACTGGTTTGCCGACAAGCCCGCCGACATGAGCGAATCACACTAATCTGGAGCAACTGACATGCAAGAGATCACCGCCTATATCAAACACCGCAAGCTGGAAGCCGTGACCCTGGCCCTGCATCGCGTGCAGGGCGTCACCGGCATGAGTGTCGCCCACGTCGTCGGCTTCGGCAGGAGCAAGGTCAACACCAGTGCCACCAACCCGATTGACGGTGCTGGCGATTTTGTCAAACACGTAAAAGTGGAAATCATCTGTCACGATCAGTACGTGGATGAAGTGATCCAGGTGTTGAAAACCGAAGCGCATACCGGACTACGCGGCGATGGCCGCATTTTTGTCAGCGATGTCCGCCGAGCGATCCGGATCGAAGATGGTGTTGAGGACAGTTCGGTTGTATGAAAAAAGGAGCCCGTCTTTGAGCAGGGCGGGCTCCGCCTTCAAGGTTTCACCCTTTGTGTCCGTCCACCAAAAATTGTAGAGGTTTGACTCCCGCAGAGCGCGCCTATCAGGGCCCAGCGATCATCTCTGTTAGCCCTGATTCCAGACGCCACGGGGTACTCTGCTTTACGACAGCGTAAAGTGACTAGCGGGTATAGAAAGCTGTATCGTAAAGATTGCTCAAACTGGAACCCCAGGTGAAATCCGATCTACCTGGTTAGAACCTAAGCGAACCACCCTCCCACTTCGGAGAGCATCTCCAAGGCCGAATCAAAATCCATGTTTTCATCATCGTCGGCATAGGACATTGCATCCACAAACTGACTGTACTCTGCGCGGTATTCCTCGTCGCTTTCCAGACATTTCAACGCCGCGTGAATCGATTCCACGAACGTGGCATCAGTATCACGCTTGCTGGACTGCCTATCTCCATCAAATGAGGATTCAGCGACTTCAACAAATAGATCCTGATTTTCTCTAATCACCGATATCAGCGCAGCAATGTCGTGAAGATGGCGAATCATCGTAGGATCATCGCCATGAGCCGACCGATCACGCTTAAGCACTCGCCATGTAAGCGCACTTAACTTGTCGGCAGCAGTTTCAATCGGTGACAAGCATAGAATTTCCACCTCAGGTTCAGCTTCGGTGAAGTACGAAACAAGTGACTGAACCTGCCTGATCTCCGCATCCAGTCGAGGCTGGGTAAAGCTGAATTCAATCTGCAGGCCTGCCCGCAACGCTGCGCTTACATCATGGTTCTGCGGGTAACCAAGCTCGAATTTCACGTAGTTGCTGGCAACATCAACCAGATCTCTATCCAACACCAGCAGATCAACGCTCTCAACAGCGTCCAGAATGCCTTTACGGTATGCGCTGCGGGCCTTTTTCATTTGGGCTTTAGTACCTGTCCCGAGCGCAAGGCAGCGGAAGTCCAAATCTTCCGAAAAGCGCTGTATTAGCCCATACCCCTTAGAAAGACTGGTGCCCCCAGAAAAAATCGTCTGAAACCCATCGCTCTCATACTCGGCGACAGCCTTTAAGGCTTGCACTGAATACCAGTCCTTCTCGACAAAGGCAGAGCTGATACCCATTTCTGCTGCAATTTCCTCAATAATCTCGGGATCAGGAGACATACTGATACTTGATTGACTTGCCATCGTAGGACATCTTCCGGGACACACGCCCCTTCACAGCTATCAACCTCCCAGTCGGCACCTGCGTAGACTGCCCGCTGTTGTAGCTTGTCTGCTCCTGAGACGAAACCACCTCAACCCCCAGCTTCTGGGTCAGCGCCTCACGGGCAAGCTCCGGCAACGGCTTCACCGGAACGAGCTTGTTACTGAAGGAAGAGCGTCTGGCCTTGGCATACAGCCCCCGCCCGAATTTGATCAATACCTCATCCTCTACCAACTCACGCAATACCCGGCCAACCTGGTCTCGGTCGGAGAGGTCTCTAAAGTCAGCAGGAACAAAGACCACGCCCGCGTTACGGCTGATCCGATACTTGACCTTTGATTTCAATGAGTTAAGAGCCATAAGCACCTCCCGAGAATCTGGCGCCACAGATTCCAAATATACGACACTATATAACACGAAAATAAGATAATTAACATTTAAAATCAGATATTTAATTAACTTGCACGGAAACCGCGAAATTGATCATTGCCCCCCCCTAAGAGCCCCCCTCCCAATCCAGAAGGACAGCCCACCCTACCCTCTCCCTAGAAGAACATCTGCCTGAAAAATCGACACTTCCGATCTTTGTAAAACATGTATCTAATAGCGACATGTATCCAATAAAGGCGGTAAATTCCAATGAAGCTCGACAGCAAGACCAAGCGGAAGATCTATGACCGCACCCGGGGCTACTGCCACCTGTGCAGCAAGAAACTCGCCTTCACCAACTACGGGAGGCCAGGAGCCAGGGCCGCCTGGGAAATTGACCACTCAAACCCAAGGGCTAACGGGGGCACAGATCGCATATACAACCTTTACGCAGCCTGTATCAGCTGTAACAGGTCCAAACAGCATGGGTCAACCCGATCGGCCAGAGCTCAGAACGGTCGGACGCGCGCGCCCTTGTCGGCCGAAAAACGTCGGAAGGCTGTTCGGGATAACACCCTGACAGGAGGACTCATTGGCCTTCTGGGTGGAGTTGTGCTTGGACCGGCTGGAGCGGTCCTAGGCGCCGGGATTGGTGCCGCTGTTGGTAATGCCATTGATCCCGACGGCTGAATATACGCTAAAAGCCGATGCCTCGGATCTACCAGCATGACGTCATGTTTTGAGCAGCAAACACGTTTAGTGCCGATTCACAGCCTTCGAATGACGGCAAAGCCAAGCCATGACACTATTCTGCATGCAATAAAAATAGCGCATCTCTGGTAATCATTAGCAATGGATAACAGCCCACAACAGCGCACACGCACCTATATCAATGCCCGGCGACACCACCCGGCCTGGTTGCTGCTGGCCTCGCCCCGTGCACCTCTGGTACTAGGATGCCTCACAGCCCTTTTCGACTTTGCTGAGGACGGCATTGCAGAAGCCGATGCCCTGCAAGCTCTATCCGAAATGCTGAACAATTATGCAGCTCAAGGCGAATACGAGATCGACCCCAATAATACCCATGTTCAGGCTGCTCGTGAGTTACGTCAGTGGATCAAGCGAGGTCTGGTGATAGAGCGTGGCCAACGGCTCTACAGCACCGACGCGCTGTCTTCGGCAATCCGGTTCGTAGATTCTCTGGACAATCGGATCATGACCTCCACCGCTTCTCGATTATCAGTGGTGCAGCGAGAAATCGAGAATCTTGATGTTGGGCTCAATCCCGACGTTTCCAGCCGCAAGGCAGCAATTCAAAGGAAGATGGAGCAGCTAGAGCATGAATTGGCTGAAGCTGAAGCGGGGCACGTGCCGGTATTAACAGAATCTGAAGCAATCGAGCGCATCCGTGAAGTATATGGCTTGGCTATCGGGCTGAAATCGGACTTCCGGCGAGTTGAAGATTCCTGGCGCGAGGCGGACCGAGGATTGCGACAGTCCATCATGTCAGAACACTATCACCGAGGCGAGATTGTAGATCGGCTTCTGGATGGCCAGGCCGCTCTGCTAGAAACCCCCGAAGGGAAGGTGTTCGACAGCTTCCAGAAGCAACTACAGCAAAAGGTAGAACTAGATAACATGCGCGAACAACTGCGCAGCATCCTGATGCACCCAGCAGCAGAGAAGGCCCTCAATCGTTCGCAGCGACAAGAACTAAAGCGGCTTCGCATGCAACTGGTGATGGAAAGCCAAACAGTGTTACAAGCGAGAGCCCGCAGTGAGAAGGACGTTAAAGCCTTCATTCAGTCAGGACTGGCAGCAGAGCACCAACGGGTTGGCCAGTTACTGAACGAGATTCTCAATATTGCCCAGGAACTGGACTGGGAACGCCAGACAGTACGCCGGGCCGACTCCCCACTGCCCCCGATTGGCTTTGCGCTTGGCAACTTGCCGCTGGTGGAACGGTTGCGATTCAAATCACACCAGAGTGAAGCGGAGAATGAGCTGGACTTGTCACCTCAGGATTCTGACCTAAGCGGTGTCGAGGAGGAGTTCTGGGATGCACTCGACGGACTGGACCGCGAAGCTTTGGTGCAGGATACACTGGCAGTACTGGCCCAAGAAGGCCGCCCCTTGACCCTAGCGGAACTGGCCAGGCATTTACCCCCAGCACATGATCTGGAAACCTTGGCCCTATGGTTGGGAATGGCGAGGGAAGCGGGTATAGAAATCACCGAAAAAGACATCGAAGAGTTAACGCTAACCGATGCAGATCAGCGCCACTGGCTGTTCCGGGTACCGCACGTTTCGATGAGCGAGAAGGCCTTTGACGGCATCGAATGGGAGTTCTAAGTGACAGGGATCTTCGACAAAATTACCGGGAAGAGTAATACCGAAGCGTCTGACAAGCCGGATTACGACACCGGCATCGATCATGACGTGAAGGCAGATATTCTTACAACAGAAGAACCCGGTCGAACCGAGCGCGCCCTGCGCGAGGCGTCCCAGGAATTATTGCGTCTTGGCCTACTGGAACAAAGCCACCGACCCAACTTGTATCGTACCGCCCTGATTCAGCTGGAACAATTGAATACCATTCTCGAACCACTGGATCTGTTGGCCGAAATCGATGAGGTACGGGGTCTGGTATTTCTGTCTGTACGTCATAGCGCAGACTCAAAACAGGATGCAATGGTAGACCAAGACGACTGGTCGCATCCCCTGGTTCGCAAACAGCGCCTGACTCTGGAACAGACCCTGCTGGTGGCAATTCTACGTCAGCATTTCATTGCCTACGAGCAGGATGCAGGAGCCGGGGCTTCCGATGCCATCATCGCGGTAGATGAGCTTATCCCGCAGCTTCAAATATACCTGGGCAATAGCGGCAGCGAATCCCGAGACCGCGAGCGGATACTCCAGTTGCTAAATCAACTACAAAACCACGGGTTGGTATCTGCACCAGACACCCATGATCGAGTCGTCATTCGGCCGATGATTACGCACCTCGCCAACCCGGAAAACCTGACGGCATTACTACATGCACTGAAGCAGAAGATTGCGAAAATATCCGGGGAGTCACAGGAAGACGAAGAAGCCGAGAGAGAGGATTGATGGAAAAACAATACGCGCTGGATACAACAGGGCAGGAAAGCGGCTGGCAACTGGCGCCCACCTACATCCTGCAATCACTGGAACTGTTCAACTGGGGAGGTTTCGTCGGCCTACATCGGGCGGATATCGACAGAGGTGGCACCGCTATTATCGGTCCTACCGGGAGCGGCAAGACCACTCTTGTCGACGCTTTGATGACACTAATCGCCGCCAACCCCAAATATAACCTGGCATCCACCGGCGGCCACGAAAGTGACCGGGATCTGGCGTCTTATATTCGTGGCGTCAGCGGCCCCGGTGATGGCGGGGAGGAGCAGTCACATATCGCCCGGCAAGGAAAAACCGTTACAGGACTGGCCGCTACGCTCAGCAATGGCGAAAACATCGTTCGCCTTGGTGCGTTGCTCTGGTTTGACAGCACCAGCATGTCACCTTCAGATATGAAGAAGCTCTGGCTGTTCAGCACCAACCCGGAACAAACACTGCAAGAGTGGCTTACGGTCCAGCATGAAGGTGGAATGCGCGCCCTTCGACAACTGGACAAGACAGAAAGCGGCATCTGGACTTACCCGAGTAAGAAAGGCTATCTGGCACGATTACGGGATTTTTTCGAGGTACGCGATAATGCTTTCAGCCTGCTCAATCGAGCGGCGGGCCTCAAACAACTGAACAGTATCGATGAAATATTCCGCGAATTGGTACTGGATGACAATGCCCAGTTCCAGAGAGCTCAAGAAGTGGCGAACAGCTTTGACGACCTGACCGCCATTCATGAAGAACTGGAAATAGCCCGGCGTCAGCAGCACTCGCTGGAACCGATTAAATCCGGCTGGGAGAAATATCAGAGCAATCAGGCACTGCTGGCCGATAAAGAAACGCTGAGCAGAATACTGCCGGTTTGGTTTGGCGAGCAAGCGCATCTCTTGTGGAAGACAGAAGCGGTGCACCTGGAGCAACAACTGCAAAAAGCAGAAGCCGCGCTAACCACCGCCGAAGAGCTCTATCATAACCAACAGCAGAGGCGAGACCATCTTAACGAGGCTTACCTGAAGCTGGGCGGTGCCGATATCGAAACGCTGGAAGCCCTGATCCGGGAAAAGCAAGCTAATCTGGCACGTTGCCAGCACCACGCAACGGATTACCAGCGGTTGGCACGTTCACTATCATTACCCGACACCCTCAGCCGCGAGGTGGTCCTGACCAATCAGGACCAAGCGAAAAAGCAAGTACAAGAGGTCGCGCAAGAGTACGAGGTGGCCAAACAAAACGCCTATGAGCACGGCAGCAGGCGCTATCAGGCAGACAAGGACCTGCAAGCCCTTAACGAAGAGCTAACCGAAATCAAAGCTCGCCCCGGCTCCAATATCCGCGCCGATTATCAGCGGTTTAGAGCGCTGCTAGCCGAAGAACTCGAACTAGCGGAAGCTGATTTGCCCTTTGCAGGCGAACTGGTACAGGTCAAGGAGCACGAGAAAGTCTGGCGCGGTTCCATCGAGCGTGCCATCGGGAGTCACCGGCTGCGTATTCTGGTACCGCCGGAGTCGGTCAAGCGAGCATTAAACTGGATCAACAGTCGCCACAATGCCCTGCATGTACGCATTCTGGAAGTGAAATCTCCGGACAAAACGCCGCTGTTTTTTGAAGATGGGTTTACCCGCAAGCTCGACTACAAGAATCACCCCTACCGGGAAACTATCAAGGAACTTCTGGCCGGGCTGGACCGGCACTGCGTAGCGTCTCCGGAAGCATTGCATAACATGCCCCATGCGATGACGGCTGAGGGCCTAATGTCAGGCAACGCCCGTTTTTTTGACAAGCAGGATCAGAAGCGGCTGAGCGAAGACTGGCAAACCGGCTTTGATAATCGTGATAGAGTCGCTGCACTTAAGCGGGAAATTGACACCGCGAAGGCCGCGCTAGACGCCGCCACTTCTGCAGAAGAGAAAGCCAAGGCTTCAATAGCAGTACTTCATCAACGGCAAGCCTCATTAACGGCTCTCATCAATCTTGATTTTTTGCAAGTTAACGTGCCCCAAGCAGAACGGGAATTACAGGAACAACAGGACAAGCATGCAGCCCTTACTGCTCCGGAGTCAGACGCTGCAATGGCTAAGCAGAAGCTAGCGGAAGCGCAACGGCACCTGTTGGAGCTTAAGACAGAGTCGGAAAAATGTATTGAGCATCGCACTCAGATAAAAACGTCCCTCGAACACGCTGAAAAGCAGCAAAGCAAGGCGTTTCGCAGAGCTGAACCGGGCCTGAAAGATGCCGAACGGCAGCTGGCCGAAACTCATTTACCGACTATTGAGCCTCAGAAGCTGCATGACATTGACACCCTGGAGAGAGAAATAGACGATCAGCTTCGCAAAGAACTTGTAAAATTACGTGACGCTCGCAGCGATCTTGAAAACAAATTGGTAAGAGCCATGTCTGATGCTAAACGAGAGGATCGTGGCGCTTTATCCGAAGTAGGTCGTGAACTTGATGATGTTCCAGAATACTTGAATCGACTTACCGTACTTATCGAAGAGGCCTTGCCGGAAAAGCAGCAGCGCTTTAAAGATTATCTTACTCGCTCCTCTGATGAAGGTGTCTCCCAATTACTCTCCACCATCGAAGGGGAGGTGGAGCGCATAGAAGAACGGCTGGAGGATCTCAACCACACCTTGCGACGTGTGGACTTCCAACGGGGACGTTTTCTGCAACTGGTCGCTAGCAAGGTGATGCCAGAGAGTCTGCGCACCCTAAACAAAGCAAGGAACCGCCTCAACTCGTCGCGACTTGTTGATGACGGCGGCGAAAGCCAGTACAAAGCCCTGCAACATATCGTCAGTCTGTTGCGCGACGCCTGCGAACGGCACCGCACGCTGGGTGCCAAGGCCTTGCTAGACCCCAGGTTCCGACTGGAATTCAAAGTATCCGTGTTAGACCGGGATAGCGGCACTCTCATCGAAACCCGTAGCGGATCTCAAGGCGGCAGCGGAGGCGAAAAGGAAATCATTGCCTCCTATGTACTCACCGCGTCATTGAGCTATGCGCTATGCCCGGACGGCAGCAACCGCCCTCTCTTCGGTACGATCGTATTGGATGAAGCCTTTTCTCGCAGCTCCCATGCAGTGGCCGGACGTATCATTTCTGCCCTGGGAGCATTTCATCTGCATGCACTTTTTATCACCCCAAACAAGGAAATGCGTCTGCTACGAAAACATACACGCTCCGCCGTGGTCGTCCACCGCAGAGGCAATGAATCCAGCTTGACGCCTGTTAGCTGGCAAGCGCTGGATGAGGCCCGCGAACAACGCGCAGCAAACCATGAAATCACCGGCTGATATTGCAGAGCGTCTTGCACGCCAATGGCACAGATCCTCATTGCGAGTGGAGCGCCTGCTGTCAGCAGATAGCTGGCCACTGGACATGCCGATTGGCAAGCCCTCCGGCGCTCAATTCGCCAAAGAGACCACTCGCGTTCAGGAACATGTACAACACTGGCGAGAGGTAGAAACAGGAACAGTAATTTGGGAGACGGTCAATTATAGAGCCGGAGCGGAACCGGTCTCCGTACCTGTGCAATGGCGTTTACGCACACCATCCGAGTGGGTGGCCGCCACCACAGATAAGACTGTGGGGGAAGAATTCAGGATTTTAGAAAGCATTGTTGCTAACGTAACGCCGGTTTACCGAGAGTGCCTAGTCGCCGAACGCCCCTTATGGCGTACAAAAGACGCGCAGGAAGTAATCGCTGCAGCAGCGCTCGCGGATACCCTATCCCCAGGCATCGCCAATGGAAGGCCACTCAGGCTATTAAGCGGGCTGGACATAGATACCAAATTCTTTGAGCGCCATGCCACCCTGATTACTCGTCTGCTGGATGAACGCTATGACGGCGCTGCCACTGAGCAGGGGCTGAATAACTTCCTCGACGCGCCAATTGAGAATGATCACTGGTTGCTGGTTGCACCACTTGATGAAAGCTTGCTGCCATTTAATCGTCAGCGAGTGACTACGCAGGAACTGACTGAAACACGCCTGCCTGGCTCACACATTTTGGTGGTGGAAAATGAGCGGTGCATTCATCTATTGCCAAGGGCACCAAACACAATAGCGATTCTCGGTGCCGGACTGAACCTGCAGTGGCTTTCAGGAGACACTTTCCACGACAAGAAGGTGGCCTATTGGGGCGATATGGATACTTGGGGACTGCTTATGCTGGGGCGTGCTCGTCAATACTGCCAGAGTCTGCATCCGCTAATGATGACTCGCGATCACTTCCAAAGACATGCTCAAAATTGTGCAGTGGCCGAGCCAGCGCCAGCACAGCCTCACTCACTCAAAGGGCTTAACAACAGCGAACGTGAATTTTTTGATTTCCTGCTGCACCAAGAGAAAGGACGACTTGAACAAGAATACTTGCCCGAGTCAGAGGTACACCGAGAAATCAATAACTGGCTAGGCTAAACCGTTACTTCAATTTCAACCCAGCAAAGAAAGGCACTTCAATGCGGGGAAGCCTACCTTTGTCTACCACATCAAAGACATGCTGCCGCCAGAACGGCCAGACATTATGAACTGCGTTAAATTCAGCAAAGGCCTTGAGCGCCTCCTCCTGAAGATCACTTTTGATACGGTAATCAACAATGTAGTCAGCCTCAATGAATGCAAAAACTACACTGGATTCGCTCTTATCGACTAATCTGACGCCCAAATCCACCCTGACCCGCAAAAGGGGCTTCCCGTCTTTTTCATGGCCGTCTACAACAAACTGGACACCACGCTTTTGCTGCTGAGCCAGCTGAGTGCCCTCTGCGACATCCTGAGGTCGATCATACTGGCTACGGACCAGCGTGATATCCTGAAGCTCAAGACCGGCAGTAGCTTTTACGATCAATGCTTCATTATCGTTATTGGGTGTCACGCAGCATCACTCCAAACACTTTCCTGGTGTGGAAGCCGACGAACATCCATGTCTATGGACGCAGCCACGACGCTGGAGGAAACTTCCGACCAGTCGTACTGTAAATAACACTCTTCTAATGACTTACCCTTTAGGCGCCCAGCCAAACCCAGCAGATCAGGCCGCAGGGCGAGAAGTTTCAACAACATATCCATAGCCGAGCTTTGCAAGGTGGCGCCACGCTCATATTTTGAAAAGCTATTCGCCCCACCTCCAAACAATTCGGAGGCTTCTCTCTGGGTAACGCCCAACATGCTTCGAATCAGGCGTATTTCATCACTGGTTAGCATTCCCATAGCAGATCGTTTAGCGTCTGCTAAACGACACTCATTTCTGGAAATCTGGTCAACCAGAACCGGATCTGCGCCACACACAGGACACTCGCAGTACTCCATGCCCTCAATAACGAGTGGCTCACCATTGTGGCGGATCGTTGCGGTATGCATCCGAGGC
>PGZG01000276.1 GCA_002840115.1 Gammaproteobacteria bacterium HGW-Gammaproteobacteria-14
GCGCAAACCATTGCTACTGCTCGGTGCGGCCGCCAACCGTAAACTGACCACCAAAATGGCACGGGCATTCATCGACAAACTGGGCATTCCTGTAGTCACCACGCAAATGGGCAAGGGTGTTATCGATGAGGATACTCCCTGCTTTATCGGTAATACCGCCCTGTCCGATGGTGACTTCGTCCATCGCGCCATTCATCAAGCAGATCTGATTATTAATGTTGGCCATGATGTGGTGGAGAAACCACCATTCTTTATGCGCCCCGGCGGTGCCGAAGTCGTTCATATCAACTTCAACTCCGCCCAAGTAGATCCCGTGTATTTCCCACAGATCGAAGTGATTGGCGACATCGCCAACAGCCTGTGGCAACTGAAAGAACAGCTGGAGCCACAGCCGCACTGGAGCTTCTCTGATTTCTTCCGGATTCGCAGTGCATTACAGCAGCACATCAACGAAGGCTTCGTCGATGATCGCTTCCCGATGCTACCGCAACGGCTGGTGCAGGAACTCCGCGACGCCATGCCCGATGACGGCATCATTGCGCTGGATAACGGCATGTACAAAATCTGGTTTGCACGAAATTATCCGGCCCGCAAACCCAATACCGTACTGCTCGACAACGCCCTCGCCACCATGGGGGCTGGCCTGCCCTCCGCCATGGCCGCCAAACTGGTTTACCCCAATCGACGGGTAGTCGCCGTATGCGGTGATGGCGGCTTTATGATGAACTCCCAGGAGCTGGAAACAGCGGTGCGCCTTGGCCTTGATCTGGTCATTCTGATTCTGCGTGATGATGGCTACGGCATGATCAAATGGAAACAGGCGCACATGGATTTCCGCGACTTCGGCCTCGACTTCGGCAACCCGGACTTTGTCGCCTATGCCCAAGCCTACGGCGCCCAGGGTCATCGTCTATCCAGTACCGCAGAGTTCAAAACCGTACTGGAAAACTGTTTCGCCACCGGCGGCGTTCATCTGATTGATGCGCAGGTGGATTACAGCCAGAACCATCAGGTACTCAATAACGACATTCGTGAACTGGCCGCCCGACTGTAATCACCGGCGGCGGACTTTAGCCAACAGGAGCCCCTACTATGCTCAAGGATGCCTATCCCTACTACCTGGCCAACAAGCCGGTTTACGCCAACACCGAACTTGAAGTTGTTGATAAATACTCAGGCAAGGTTGCCACCCGAGTGGCCATGGCGAGTGCCGATGTGATTGATCAGGCAATTGCCGCCGCTGTTGCCGCTGAAAAACCCATGGCAGCATTACCGCCCTATGCTCGACAGGACATTCTCAATCACTGTGTCAAACGCTTCACTGAGCGCGCCGACGAACTGGCCGATGCACTCTGCATTGAAGCCGGCAAACCGATCAAGGATGCCCGTGGCGAAGTCACCCGACTCATCGACACCTTCCGGGTTGCAGCAGAGGAGTCCGTGCGCATCAGCGGCGAAGTCATGAATCTGGAAATTGCGCCGCGCGCCAAAGGCTATCGGGGCTTTACCAAGCGGGTTCCGGTGGGTGCTTGCTCGTTTATTTCACCGTTTAACTTTCCCCTCAATCTGGCTGCCCACAAGGTTGCCCCGGCCATCGCCGCGGGCTGCCCGTTTGTCCTGAAACCCGCCAGTCGTACACCCATTGGCGCCCTGATTATTGGCGAAGTGCTGGCAGAAACAGA
>PGZG01000277.1 GCA_002840115.1 Gammaproteobacteria bacterium HGW-Gammaproteobacteria-14
TGGAAAAACGCAACGGGATTGCCATTCGCCAATTACGTGTTTCGGGCGGCGGCTCGCAAAGCGACGAAGTAATGCAAATTACCGCCAATCTTTTTGGCCTAACTGCCCAGCGTCCACACACTTGGGAAACCTCCGGCCTGGGTGCCGCGATCAATGCCGCCGTTGGCGCTGGTTGTTACGCCAACCACCGCGAAGCCGTGGCGGAAATGACTCGGCCGGGCAGGGCGTTCAGTCCAGAGCCGGACACCATGCAGCTTTACGACCGGCTTTACCGCGAGGTTTATCGGCCGTTGTACGGGCGCTTGGCGCCGCTTTACCGTAATATCCGCCGCATTACCGGGTATCCGCGTCGTTACTGAGCGCGTCCCATACTGATTTTCCCGCAGAAACTTCACCTTTTGCGGGGCTGCCCAGGAAAATGCACCATGCTTAGCTATCTGCACGGCTTTCATGCTGGCAACTTTGCCGACGTTCACAAGCACCTGATTTTCTCTCTGGTGCTGGACTATTTGCTCAAGAAAGACAAACCCTTGTCGGTGATTGACGTCTATGCCGGTTCCGGTTTTTACGATCTGACTGATAATCGGGCAAAAAAAACCGGTGAAGCGGAAGCTGGAATTCAGGCAATCCCGGACACTGCCTGGCCGGAAGCTGCTGCACCTTACCGGGAGGTCACTCGCCGCGCTGCAGCCCATCAGTGGCCACCGCGCTTTTACCCAGGTTCGCCGCAGATCGCCGCAGATCTGGCTCGTTCAAAGGATCGGCTGGTATTTAATGAGCTGCACCCCCGCGAGTATGAAGCCCTGAAAAGCCGGTTTGCCGGAGATCCACGGGTACACGTGCACCACCGCGAAGCCTTGGAAGCACTGGTGGCACTGGTGCCGCCACCGGAGAAACGGGGTCTGGTGCTGGTTGATCCCAGTTACGAGGTGAAAGACGAGTATCGCACCGTACCGGAAGCGTTAGCGCGGGCGGAACTAAAGTGGCCCACCGGTGTATTCCTGCTTTGGTATCCATTACTTGCCGGTGGCGCGCATCATCCGTTTGTTCAGTTGGTTGAACGGCTGACGTCAGCGCCATTACTGCAAAGCGAGTTCTGCATTCGCCCGCCCGGGGCTGGCATGTACGGCTCAGGGATGATGATTTTGAACCCACCCTGGACGCTGGCTGCATCGCTGGAAAGCCTGCGCGGCTGGCTTGGCCAGCTGCAGGGGCCAGGTGGTGTAACGCGAATAAGAAATGTGCGTACTTAGGTGAGGCAACAGACTTGCGGTAACGCTTAAGCCTGCCAATGTGTAGCGCCAAGCAGCACCATTTTCATCTGTTTTGTTGTGCGTAGCTTCAGAGTCTCAACAGCCTCCGGATACTGACTGATTCCTACCAGATCCTGCGCCGTTGTTAGAATCGCCCTGACGATAAGGTCAGCCATGGCGAAAGTATCCTCATCATCAAGGTTCTTTAACTTTGGTATGTGAGCGATGTCGTCAGCCAGCTCGCGACTAAAGGCAAACACTTCAAGCCTCAAGGCAGAGCGTATGGCCTTGGAGCCTCCGGTAATCTCCCGCCCACAAAAAAGAAACTCTTTGCGACGAGCCAAGACATAGTCAAAGTAGATGTTTACCGAAGACTCAACCATAGTGGCCGGATCCCGGACTTGCCGACGGCCTGCCTTGAGCTCT
>PGZG01000042.1 GCA_002840115.1 Gammaproteobacteria bacterium HGW-Gammaproteobacteria-14
CGCTTTGCCTGGCTTGCCGGGGCCTTTGCCCTGTTTGGCATGCTGGCGGGCTTTGGTATTGGTAATGGCGTGCAAGCGAACTCGGTGGCCGACGGCCTCCATGACACCTTCGGCCTTGATCGCACGGTGATTGGCCTGAGCCTGGCCACACTGGTGGCACTGGTTATTCTGGGTGGCATTCGCCGCATTGCCTCGGTAGCTACCGCACTGGTCCCCGCCATGGCACTGGCCTATCTGCTTTGTGGTTTGGCCGTACTAGTACACCATGCCGACCAACTACCCGCCGCCGTGATGCGCTGTATTTCCGATGCCTTTACCGGTAGTGCCGCTGGCGGCGGCTTTGCCGGTGCCACCGTCTGGGCCGCCATTCGTTTTGGCGTTGCCCGCGGCATTTTCTCCAATGAAGCCGGCCTCGGTAGTGCCCCGATTGCCCATGCTTCCGCCACCACCGATCATCCCTGCCGCCAAGGGTCCGTGGCGATGCTCGGCACCTTTATCGATACCATTATTATTTGCAGCATCACCGGTCTGGCCATCGTCGTCACCGGGGCATTTGAATCTGGACAAAGTGGCGCGCCGCTGTCATCGCTGGCCTTTAGCAGCACCTTCGGAGCCTTTGGCCAAACCATTGTGGTTGTTGGACTGGCTATTTTCGCCTTTACCACCCTGTTGGGCTGGAGCCTTTATGGTGAACGCTGCGCCCAATATCTGTTTGGCGAGCGTGCGGTGCTGCCATTCCGGCTGTGCTGGATATTGATGGTGCCTCTGGGCGCCGTAAGCAGTCTGGAGCTGATCTGGAATATTGCCGATGTGCTCAACGCCCTGATGGCCATCCCTAACCTGATCGCCCTGCTGTTACTCAGCCCGCTGGTGGTTTCACTGACAAGAGAGTTTTTTCACCGTGACAAAGCCTGACTTAGCCACCACTGAACTGCCGGATTACGTTATTGCCGATATTGCCCGTCAGGTGCGGGCCGCCCTGGAAGAAGATATTGGCAGTGGTGACATCACCGCCCAACTGATCCCGGCAGACGCACAGGCTAACGCCACCGTGATTACCCGCGAAGCCGCCGTACTGTGTGGCACAGCCTGGGTGGATGAAGTATTTCGACAACTGGGTAATCAGGTAGCAGTGCAATGGCACTACCGCGACGGCGACCGGGTTGCCGCCAATGACACCCTTTGCACCCTGTCCGGAAACACTCGGCAGATTCTCACCGGCGAACGCAGCGCGCTAAATTTTCTGCAGACTCTATCCGGCACTGCCACCAGCGCCCGACGTTTTGCCGATGCCGTGGCCGGCCGCGATATCACCATCCTCGACACCCGGAAAACCCTGCCTGGCCTGCGCACCGCACAAAAATACGCCGTACTGTGCGGCGGCGGCCAGAATCACCGCCTTGCCCTGTATGACGCCTTCCTGATCAAGGAAAATCATATCGCCGCCTGCGGATCTATCAGCGAAGCCATCCGCAGAGCTCGCGCTCTGGCGGCGGACAAACGGATCATCGTGGAAGTGGAAACACTGGCAGAACTGGAAGAAGCCATCGCGGCGGCCCCGGACCAGATTATGCTGGATGAATTTGCACCGGAGCAGACAGCCGCCGCGGCAGCAGCTATTGGGCGCGGTATTATTATTGAGCTATCAGGGTCATTCAGCCTCGACAAGCTGGTGACACTGAAGGCCCCTGCATTTCCCATATGCCTGTCCAGCGGCTCGATCACAAAACATGTTCAGGCCGTGGACTTGTCCTTGCGGCTACAGAGCTGAAAAACTCACATATACCTTCAATAACGGACTAAGGCTTGCAACTGGTGGGAAGGTAACGATCGCTAAGTCCGGAGCATTCCCACGTGGTAACCTGAGTCCCCGCAGCATTAAGGACGGGCGTCAATATCATCGTTTGGCCAATATGTACACCATCGTTAAAGGTGACGGAAATAACACCACCCGGCCCATTGACCGCTCCTCCCGCTGTAAAGTAGCGGCCTTCCAGTTCATCCAACGCGTCATCCAAAGCACTGCTATCACCACGATCCGGCAGGGAGCCACCCTCGGAAAGATGGACGTTCACTTCCGCCCGTGAACCGCTCGTCGCCGTTACACCCTCTCCCGCTTGTCCTCGGGCAATAAATTCCTGGTAAGCCGGCACGGCTATCGCTGCCAGAATGCCGATAATCGCCACTACGATCATCAGCTCGATTAAAGAAAAGCCCCGTTGTTGTTGCCACATATCTGTCTCCTGATAGCTTCCATCGTTTACACGGCCAATACGGCTTAACTAATGCAAACAATGAACCAACTTTCACCTGTCAACGACGTAACAGCATTAATCAGCGGTAAATCTCTGCAAGCCGCATAGAATAAGGGCTGTGCTTGAAACGCTGATATCAGCAAGGAGGCGAAGAAGGCAGGAGGCTATTAAGGCAGCGTTATAAAGATGACACTTCAGGTCGTTTTATGAGCAAAACTGTCAACAGCCGCTCTCTTTCCTGAATGTATAGCCGCACAACACACAGGCGACAAAATCACTGAATAAAAAAAGGGGCGTGCTATGCACGCCCCTTTCTGACTTACTATCCGAGATGATTACGGACGGCAAGCGGTCGGCAGGTACTTCGGAAATGCAAGACCAGTACATTCCCAGCTAGCTACCTGAGTAGCAGCGGCATTCAGGATAGGAGTCAACACCATGGTCTGACCAGCGTGCACACCATCATCAAAGGTGATTTCAATCACACCAGCGCCACTGTTAACAACGTTACCCACGGAGAAGTAACGACCTTCTACTTCGGCCAAGGTATCGTCCAGAGTCTGGCTGTCACCAGCATCTGGCAGAACGCCCAGCTCGGACAGATGGACGTTAACTTCTGCGCGGAAACCGCTGGTAGCAGTCAGACCTTCACCAGCCTGACCACGGGCAACGAAGTCCTGATAAGCAGGTACAGCGATAGCAGCCAGAATACCGATGATGGCTACCACGATCATCAGTTCGATAAGGGAGAAACCCTTTTGGACATTTTTCATGTTAACTCTCCAGTCGTTTGATTTTTTCTTGTGGCTCACTCCCCGACCGGAGAGCGTCCTGCATAGGGTAATGCAATCAGCGGGCCAACTTTTGGTGCATGCCGAGTATCCGGCCTTTCAGGGGCCTGACGCCGACCTTAATACAGGGGAAGGCGTGGAGGTGGCCCAGAAATTCGTCAGGCAGGCTTGCAATTATCGACACAAAGTGACAATTAACGGCGGTCACACACATTCAATATGACCCAATGCGGCAGACGGCAATCAAGTCCCCGTCAGCGGCAAATCGAGCAGAGGCCCTATTATCCAGTAGCATTTACCTGAACTCCCCCCGCTAACCCCATGAAATACTGTGAACCAGCCCGGTAGCATGGCTCAGAAATAATGTGTAGAGTCAGTGCATTAACGTCCATATTCCTGCTTTATATAGACTGGACTTGGCTGACAACTGCAACATCCGGCCATAATTCAATACGCCAACAACCATAATAAGATCGAGCCCCCATGGCAGAGAACAGCGCAAATATTCAACTTAGCGGCCTGGCCCGACGGCTGGTTCGCGATGGCATGATGGAAGAAGACAAGGCCCGTGAAGCACTGGCAGCCTCACGCCGTGACCGGGTACCTCTTGTGGCCTACATTGTGGAGCACAGTCTTGCCAAAGCCATCGACATTGCCCATGCCGCCGCAGAAGAGTTCGGTGACCCCCTTATTGATCTCGCCGCCCTTTCACCCGACTCACTGCCCAAAGGGCTGGTCGATAACAACCTGCTGATCAAACACCGTGCTGTGCCGTTGTTCAAACGCGGCAACCGCCTGTTTGTGGCAGTGTCCGACCCCACCAATTTGCAGGCATTGGAAGAAATCCGCTTTAACACCGGCCTGAACGTTGAAACCCTGATTGCCGAGGACAACAAGCTCAAGGTTCTGCTGGACGCTATTATTTCAGAAGCGGAAGGCAGCGCTTTTGATGACCTTGATGCCGATCTGGAAGATATTGATATCTCCGGCGGTGAAGAGGATAAAAAGCAGGATGATGGTGTTTCCGGCGCCGATGACGCCCCAATCGTCAAGTTCGTTAATAAGCTATTGCTGGACGCCATTAAAATGGGCGCCTCGGACTTGCACTTTGAGCCCTACGAAAAAACCTATCGGGTACGCTTTCGTCAAGATGGTATTTTGCGAGAAATCGCCAAGCCCCCCATCAACACAGCGGGGAAAATTGCGGCTCGCTTGAAAATCATGGCCAAACTTAATATTGCCGAGCGCCGGGTCCCGCAGGATGGCCGTATCAAGATGAAGCTGTCGAAGACACGCTCCATCGACTTCCGTGTTAATACCTGCCCGACCCTGTGGGGCGAGAAAATCGTAATGCGGATTCTGGATGCCGAAAGCGCCAAGATGGGTATTGATGCGCTGGGCTATGAAGACTGGCAAAAACAACTATATATGGACGCCCTATCCAAACCTCAGGGCATGATTCTGGTCACCGGCCCCACCGGCTCCGGGAAAACCGTATCCCTGTATACCGGGGTTAATATTCTCAACACCCCGGAACGCAATATTTCCACCGCCGAAGATCCGGTGGAAATTAACCTTGAGGGCGTTAACCAGGTAAACGTTAATCCTTCCCAAGGCATGGATTTCTCCGCCGCACTAAAAGCCTTTCTGCGGCAGGACCCGGACGTGATTCTGGTGGGCGAGATTCGTGATCTGGAAACCGCCAGCATCGGCGTCAAGGCTGCGCAAACCGGTCACTTGGTATTGTCCACGCTACACACCAACAGCGCACCGGAAACCCTGACCCGCTTACGCAATATGGGCATTCCATCTTTTAACATTGCCACCTCGGTGATTCTGATTATTGCCCAGCGATTGGCTCGGCGTTTGTGTGAGCACTGTAAAACCCCCATGGATGTACCACGGGCTTCACTATTGGAAATGGGCTTCACCGAGGAAGACCTGAAAAGCGGCTTCACCGTTTATGCTCCCAAGGGTTGTGACAAATGCAATAACGGCTACAAAGGCCGCGTCGGCATCTATGAGGTGGTCAAGATCACCGACGGCATCGCCCGTATTATTATGGACGAAGGCAATTCTATTGAGATCGCTGACCAGTGTCGCAAGGATGGCTTTAATGACTTGCATCGCTCCGGCCTCTTGAAGGTAATTAAAGGCGTGACCAGCCTCGAAGAAGTTAACCGCGTAACCTCTGGACACTGATCATGGCAAAAGCAGCAAAAGCGGCAAAAGGCCCGGCAAAAGCGGAAAAATCCTATACCTTTATGTATCAGGGTACAGACCGCAAGGGGACCCGCATCAAGGGAGAAATCACCGCCAAAAGTGCGGCTATTGCTCGCCTTGAACTACGCAAGCAAGGGCTTACTCCCAAAAGCGTTAACCGTAAACTAGAGTTCAATCTCGGCGGCGAGAAAAAGGTCACAGCTCAAGATATTTCCATTTTTACCCGTCAGATGGCCACCATGATGAAGGCAGGTGTGCCGCTGGTGCAGTCCTTCGATATCGTTGCCGATGGCCTTGACAACCCAACCATGCGCAAGGTGGTACTGGGCATCAAGGCGGACGTGGAAAGTGGCAATAATTTTGCGGGGGCGCTCAGCAAGTATCCACAGTATTTCGATGAGCTTTTTTGCAGTTTGGTGGACTCCGGCGAACAATCCGGTGCTCTGGAAACCATGTTGGAGCGGGTAGCTGTTTACAAAGAGAAAGCAGAGGCTCTGAAAGCCAAAATCAAAAAAGCCATGAAGTATCCAGCCACTATTCTGGTGGTTGCCGGTGTCGTTACCGCCATTCTGCTGATCAAGGTGGTGCCTACCTTTAAGGATCTGTTTGACGGCTTTGGCGCTGAACTGCCAGCCTTTACCCTGATGGTTATCGGCATGTCCGAGTGGTTACAAGCCAACTTCCTGTTAATGATTGTAATTATTGTCGGCACCATAATTGGGCTCAGTCAGGCTAAACAACGCTCGGCGGCGTTTCGTGCAGCCATGGACCGACTGCTTCTCAAGCTCCCGCTGGTGGGTGATATTACCTACAAAGCCACTGTTGCTCGTTATGCTCGCACCCTGTCGACCACCTTCGCCGCCGGCGTGCCGCTGATTGATGCGCTGGAGTCCTGCGCCTCTGCTGCGGGTAATGTGGTCTATAAAAATGCCATTTTACGCATCCGCGATGACGTCTCCACAGGTCAGCAATTGCAGTTCGCCATGAGAAATACCGGTGTATTTCCTAGCATGGCACTGCAGATGGTAGCCATTGGTGAAGAATCCGGTGCACTGGACTCGATGCTGGACAAGGTCGCCACCTACTTTGAAGATGAGGTGGACAACGCCGTGGACGGCCTGACCAGTATGATGGAGCCAATGATTATGGCGTTCCTCGGTGTCGTTGTGGGCGGTCTGGTTGTTGCCATGTATCTGCCAATCTTCCAGCTCGGCGCGGTGATCTGATTAACAATGACCCTACTTTCTCTCCTTGAAGGCAGCCCGACACTGCTGATCGGGCTGGCCATGCTGGCCGGCCTTCTGGTAGGCAGTTTTCTCAATGTTGTTATCTATCGCCTGCCGGTAATGATGGAGCGCGCCTGGAAACAGGAAGCGCGCATGATGCTAGAACTACCGGAAGAACCTGACACCAGCACCTTTAATCTGGCCCTCCCCGCCTCAAGCTGCCCCCATTGCGGCCATAAAATCCGCTGGTATGAAAACGTACCCCTCATCAGCTGGCTGGTACTGCGAGGCAAGTGCTCGGCTTGCAGCGCGCCGATCAGCACACGCTACCCTATCATTGAGTGTGTCGCCGCAATTATGGCGGGCATTACCGCTTGGCAGGTCGGCTATAGCGACTGGCTGCCGGCGTTAATCATTGCTGGCTGGTGTTTGCTGGCACTGGCCATGATCGACTTCGATACCACCCTGTTACCCGACAGCATGACCTACCCTTTGCTTTGGGCTGGCCTGTTGTTGGCCGTGATGGGTATTTCTCCAGTTTCACTGACCGATGCAGTGATTGGTGCGGCGGCCGGTTATCTGACCCTGTGGTCCGTGTACTGGGCTTTCAAACTGCTCACCGGCAAGGAAGGCATGGGTTACGGCGACTTCAAATTGCTTGCTGCCCTCGGCGCCTGGCTGGGCTGGCAAATGCTACCGCTGGTTATTGTCCTGTCCTCCCTCGTGGGAGCAGTGGTCGGCGGACTGCTGATGTTGAGCGGCCTGATTAAACGGGATCAGGGCATTCCCTTTGGCCCCTATCTGGCAGGAGCCGGTTGGTTGGCGCTACTCTGGGGTCAGGATATCGTCACTCTGTATCTGGGACTGTTTAAATACTGATGCTGGTTATTGGACTCACCGGAGGTATTGGCAGTGGCAAAACCGCTGCCTCGGATTACCTCGCGGACAAGCAAATCACAGTGGTCGATGCCGATCTTGCATCGCGCATTATTGTTGAACCCGGCCAGCCTGCACTGGAGGCTATTCGCCAACGATTTGGCGAACAGGTCATTCAAGTGGACGGCTCTCTGGATCGCCGTGCTCTGCGAGAAATCGTTTTTGCGGACAGCACAGCGCGACGAGACCTCGAAGGAATTACCCACCCAGCCATCGCCGCTGAAATTATTCGCCAGTTGCAGCAATCGTCCTCGCCCTACACCGTATTGGTTTCTCCGTTGCTGCTGGAAAGCAGCCAGCACACCTTGGTGCAGCGTATTCTACTCATTGATGTGCCGGAGGAGCTGCAGCTGGAGCGCACCATACACCGCGATGGCGTCGACGAAGCTCAGGTGCGAGCCATCATGGCGGCACAGATGTCCCGGGAAGACAAACGCCGCCGGGCCGATGACATTGTGGTGAACGATACCGACCTGACCCAATTGCACCGTCAGCTGGACAAGCTCCACCAGCAGTATCTGAAGATGGCCGCAGGCAATGATGGAGTCTCTCATGGCAAAACCTGATGCGCATATCTATGCCTGCCCCCAATGTCGCAAACCGGTTCAATGGCGCAGCGACAACCCCTGGCGACCGTTCTGCTCGGAACGCTGCAAGTTGATCGACCTCGGAGACTGGGCTGCTGAACGCCATGCGATTCCCGGCAATAGCCCATCAGCAGAGGACGAGGAGTTCTGAAGCTCCGGGCGCTATTGATTCAGCGGTTTCCAAGCTATTTCCTTGAAAAAGCAGCGATCACCAAAAACCCCGAATGCCTGCTATCCCGCGTGCGCCATGCTGACGGGCCGTATCAAGGTCTGCTCTGCCAATACCACCCAGAGCGTATATTGCGCAGGGTTGACCAATCACCAACTCCGCAAAGCGCGGCCAACCCATAACCTCCGCATCCGGGTGTGTCGGGGTAGGCATCACCGGTGACAGAGTCACCATGTCGGCTTGCAAGCGAAGCGCCTGTTGCAACTCATCGTACGAATGGCAAGACACCGACAGGAAAGGCACCGAAGGACGCTCAAGACAGCAAGCAGCCACCGCTGACGTCAGGTGCAACCCGTCAGCCTCCAAAAGCTCCATCAGGGCCTGGTCATCAGCGATCAACGACAAAGCCCCGGCATGCCGGCAAATTGCAACCGCCTCGGTAAGTGCAACCCGGTCCTTCATAGCGCGCAAATAAACCAACCCGCAGCCACCATGAATAGCCTTCTGCAAACGCTCCTGCCAATTCACCGGTAGTGACGCTGGCATGACCAGCATCTGATCAGACAGCTGCAGAGCCGAAACTATGGGGCGGTTCGCCGCAGGGAATTCCAACACCGATAGTTGGTGCAGAGGAAACCAATCCACCGCCTGCCCTTCGCGGCCATGGGGCTCACCCTGCCAGTCGATAACTTCACGAAAAAACAATCGCACCCGTAAATCAGGATAGCGGTGGTCCACCGTCATAAACGGCCGACTACCGCCCACCTGAATGCCCAGCTCTTCATCCAGCTCTCGCACCAACGCCGCATGCAAGTCTTCACCAGGCTCAACCTTGCCGCCAGGAAATTCCCAGCGCCCCCCCTGATGTTTGTGTGACGGGCGTCTGGCCAATAGCAAGGCACCGTCAGCACTGCGAATCACCGCCGCCACCACATCAAGACGCGGCAACGCCTCCGCTACAGCCGCGGCTACAGGATCAGGTACGGTATTCGGCATTGATCTTCACATAGTCATAACTGAAGTCGCAGGTCCAAACCGTGGCGCTGCCTTGCCCTGCACCCAGTTGCACACGAATGGCGATATCGCCCTGCGCCATCACCGCTGCGCCTTGGGCCTCCTGATAACCGGCCGCCACCGCGCCGTTGGCAACAATCTGAACATCATCTAACCAGATACAGACCTGCGACACATCCAGCGCGGCAATCGGCGCACGCCCAACTGCAGCAAGAATGCGTCCCCAGTTAGGATCGCTGGCAAACAATGCTGTTTTTACCAACGGCGAGTGGGCAATGGTTTCGGCGACCACACGGGCATCCGCATCACTGGCCGCCTGCGTCACTTCCACGGCAACAAATTTGGTCGCCCCTTCTCCGTCACGAACAATGGCCTGCGCCAACTCCACGAACACATCCTGCAGCGCTCCAAACAAAGTAGCCGCCTCCGGGCTGTCTTCCTGCACCGCAGTGTCCATGGCCGCCCCCGTCGCCACCAGCATGCAGGCATCATTAGTCGAGGTGTCACCATCAATACTAATGCAGTTAAACGAAGCCCCGGCCAGAGCTGTCACCCAGCGCTGCAACAGCGGCTGCTCAATAGCGGCATTGGTGGCGATAAAACCCAGCATAGTGGCCATATTCGGCTTGATCATGCCGGCACCCTTGGCGATGCCAGTGATGGTGATTGGCGCTCCCCGCAACTCAATACGACGTGAAACAATTTTCGGACGGGTATCGGTGGTCATAATACCCTCCGCCGCCAGCCCCCAGCCGTGTTCATCCAGCGCCTCAATAGCCAGCGGCAAACCGCGCTCAAACGGTGGCAGGGTAAACAGCTCACCTATTACACCAGTGGAAAAAGGCAGGACCTGAGTGTTATCACAGCCAGTAAGCTGAGCGAGCAACTCACAGCTTGCCAGACAGTTCGTCATTCCGGCTTCTCCAGTGCCCGCATTGGCATAACCGGTATTGATCATCAGGTAACGGGGCGACGCTGATTGCAAATGCTGCTTCGCCACCTGCACTGGAGCGGCACAAAACCGATTCAGGGTAAACACACCTGCTGTACGAGCCTGGGGCGCCAACTCAAACACCACCAAGTCATAACGATTGGGTTTTTTGATGCCAGCCCGGACTGCAGACACCCGAATACCACCGACGGGCAACCAGGATATCGGAGCTGTCCCATTCTTTTCAGTGACGTTTTTTTCAGTGGCATTGTCTTTAGTGGCACTGTTTTTAGTGCCTTTACCTTCAGTGCTATTCATCACCATGCCCTCTTCCTGGAACGCTCTCTAATACTGAAACACCTTTCCCCGAAACGAAAGAATGGGCACCACCTGCGTGATGCCCATTCAATGCGAGGATCAGTCTACACCGCCACGCCCCTCACCCTGAATGTCAGACGTCGAGTTTACCGTGGCAGTGCTTGTATTTTTTGCCTGATCCACAGGGGCAGGGCTCATTACGACCAACCTTGGGAAACTCACGGACCACGGGCTGGGCTCCCGCCAAACCCTGCGCAGGCGCAGCATTTGAATCACCTGCCAGAGGTGGTGTCACTGCACGCATGGATTCGGCCAAACGCTTGGCCTCTTCGGCACGCTGACGCTCCATTTGTTCCAGCTCATCGTTACGGCGCATTTCCAGAGTATGTAGCACACGAATCAGCTGATGCTGAATCTGATTCATCATATGCTGGAACAGCTCGAACGCTTCACGCTTGTATTCCTGCTTGGGGTTTTTCTGCGCATAACCACGCAAGTGAATACCTTGACGCAATTGATCCATGCTTGCCAGATGATCTTTCCAGTGACGATCCAGCACCTGCAGCATGATATGACGTTCGACCTTGCGCATTTCATTAGCGTCAAAACCACGCTCAAGCAGCTCTCTTTCCTTACGACTGTAATACTCAGCCATCAACTCAGTGACACGATCCACAACACCATCAATGTGCAGTTGGCTGTCACTACTCAGCCACTGCTGCACCGGTATGCGACACTGGAATTCAGCCTCTAACGTCCGCTCCAGGCCGGGAATATCCCATTGCTGTTCAACAGAACCCGGCGGCATATGGTCATGCACAACTTCCGTGACTACATCCACACGAATAGAGCTGACGCTATTGGAAAGATCATCTGCATTGAGGATCTCATCACGCTGGTGATAAACCACCCGGCGCTGGTCATTGGCAACGTTATCGTATTCCAACAGATTTTTACGAATATCGAAGTTACGTGCTTCTACTTTACGTTGTGCATTTTCTATGGCACGTGTCACCCAGCGATGCTCAATAGCTTCGCCTTTTTCCATTCCAAGGGATCGCATCATGCTGCGAATACGATCCGACGCAAAAATCCGCATCAGATCATCTTCCATGGAGAGGAAGAATCGCGTGTAACCAGGGTCGCCCTGACGCCCGGCCCGACCACGCAGCTGATTATCGATCCTCCGGGATTCATGACGTTCAGTGCCGATAATATGCAAACCACCGGCCTCCAACACTTTTTGCTGATCTGCTTTCCAGGACTGCTCCACCGCCGCCAGCTCCTGCGGTGACGGGTTTTCCAGTTTGGCGATGGCTTCCTGAAGGTTGCCACCGAGAACAATATCGGTACCACGGCCAGCCATATTGGTCGCAATGGTTACCGCTCCCGGGCGACCGGCCTGAGCAATAATTTCTGCCTCTTTACGGTGGAATTTGG
>PGZG01000043.1 GCA_002840115.1 Gammaproteobacteria bacterium HGW-Gammaproteobacteria-14
AGTGTCGTCCTTCACGGTGGACGATGAGCTACCACCACAGCCGGACAGAAGCCCCGCCGCTATCGCCACCCAAAAGCCCACTCTAGCCAGCAAAATCATGCCTTTCTCCCAATGCTTTAATGTTCCCCCCGTTGGCGGGGCGATTCTGTGGCGGTGAGGGTAGCGATACCAGGGACAAAGCGGAATGCGGCATAGTGTCGCACCTGCAAAACCAGATTGGCCGAAATGGCCTCACACCCATGTCTACACAGGTTTGCCTGACTGGCGACACATAGACACAATGCGGAAGTGGACGCACTGGGCATGCATTGCATATAGGCACATAGTCTCCACGAGATCAGGAGCGACACCATCAATGAGTGATCCCGGGATACAGGAAATGCGGGCACCTGATCATCTGATCTGGCGCCTTTCTCATTTCAATAACCATCGCCGTGCAATTAGCTTTGTTCAGCAGTTTCAGGAGACCCTGTGCGTTTACAGTGGCCCTGTACAACAGCTCTATACCAACTACGAAATTTCCGTGCCGGAACAGGACCATCGCTCGCTAATCATTTTGCCGAACCCCTATGCCTACCACGACACCTTTAATGGCATTCCGGAGGAGGCTGTCAAAAAAACCGGCATCACCATCATTCCGGGAGATCTGGCCGGCAAGGAAGGCTTGTATATGACGCTGCCCATGCGCGACAGCAACGGCAAAAGAGTCATGCGCAATGTGCCGCTGAAAGTAGGCCTGCTGACACTGATGCGCCAAGAAAAACCGGAGGCGCCTTTTTTGCCCGTTATTACCAAGGGCGACCTGCGTTCATTTCGTAAAGATGATCCTTGCCTTCACCTGCAGCGCATTGTCCCGCAGATGATCCGTGAGCGCTCCGCCATGGAGGTGGGCAGCATCCAGCGGGTGATCCGGGAAAAATTACAGGTTTACCTGTAGCCCTCCGGCAGAATTGACTCCCCCCGCTAATGCAACGCTGTGGCAAAAAGGTGACAAACCTCCTATCCTTGCGCCTTCTGATGCCAGCGTCGAGCCCATGAAACGCCTGCTTATGGCCCTGATTCGGGGTTATCAATTCCTGCTGAGCCCGTGGATCGGGAATCAGTGTCGGTTTTACCCGACCTGCTCCCACTATGCCCACGAGGCCATCGAGCTGCATGGCGCTCTCAAGGGGAGCTGGCTGGCGGTACGCCGTATCAGTCGTTGCCATCCATGGCACCCCGGAGGCTTTGACCCAGTGCCCGGCAGCGCAGCACCTGATAACAGTCCAGTAGCGCCAGATAACAGCCATGCAGCGCCAGACAACAGACACGCTCATCAATGCGGCGACCATTCACCATGCAACAAGTCGCCCCAGGGCAAACCATGACGGCGCGGAGACCCTCATCAGAGCTAATCATGTTGCTCACCATGCTGATGCTGGTGGCACAAACCCTGCTGGCCTGGCATGCGCCTTCACATTTGCACGATGGGACTTCTCATTATGGCAGCCATAGTGAGACAGGCCATCACGGCACTATTTTTAACGAAGTTTTTAACGAAACTTCTAACCACGAGACGAGCAACAGCGATACTCACAACTGTCCGCTTGGCATCAACAGCCACGGCACTGCAGCCTGTGATAGCTCCCGTGACATGCAGGCCACCCGGCCTTCCGGGTTGTTTCTCCACAACAATATTGCCGCGCTCTGCGAGCCCCTTTACTGCGGCACCCTTCCCCGCGGACCACCCCTGAACAGCTGATAACGCACTTCGTGCATAACGATATTTTTCAGCGGCTGAATTTTCAGTGACGCAATTTTTCAGTGGTTCAGCTTTCAGAGACCAAGGAGTTTCCATGAACGCTCGCATTTTCCCATTGGCGGCAATGACCGCCGGCATTTTGTTAGTCGGCGCCGCTCAGGCCAATAACGAAGCTACCAATACCAATCCCGCCATCGACAGCACCGGCGTTGACCGTGCCCGCATCAGCGCTGGCACACAAATGAACCCCACCATCTCGGTGATTCTCGATGGTGTATACGCCAACTTTTCCCGTGAAGTTGAAGGCCCCGCTGGCTTTGGCAGCCACGACCACGGCGACGATCATGACCATGAGCATGAGCATGGCCTTGAAGAAGGCTTTAGCCTGCGGGAAACCGAGATTTCGGTCTCTGCCTCCATCGATAATTATCTTGATGGTGTAATGACGCTGGCGATTGAAGGCAATTCCGGGATCAAGGTAGAAGAAGCCTATATTCTTACCCGTTCTCTACCTGCCGGGCTGCAAATCAAGGCGGGTCGGTTTCTTTCCGATATCGGCTATATCAACCGTCAACACCCCCATGACTGGCAGTTTGCTGACCGGCCACTAGTGAGCGAGTTGCTATTCGGCGAACATGGCTTGCAAGACAACGGCATGCAGCTTTCCTGGCTGCCCTCAACATCCTTCTACTCCCGTTACGGCATTGAAATTCTGCAAGGAGAAACCACCATGGCATCTCAGGATGTCCATGAAACTCTGGAGGAAGACCATGGGCCAAGACTGTACACCGCGTTTGCAAAATTTGCTCCGGACCTTGGCATGAATCATGCCGCCATGTTCGGCTTCTCCGGCGGCATATCCACCTCTTTCAAAAAAGAGGAAGAGCATGATGACGAAGTAGAGCTATGGGAGGGCGATGGCTGGTTCGCTGGCATTGACGCTGTATACAAGTACAACTCTGGAAAACCGTTCGGCCATGGCAACTGGATTGTTCAGGGCGAATACTATTTCCGTGAAATTAGTGCTGAGTTCACAGAGATAGAAAATCAGATTATCGAAGAACAATTCTCCGGCCGTTCAAAGCAGGATGGGTTTTACCTGCAGGCACTATACGGCTTTGCTCCACGGTGGAGTACAGGCCTGCGAGTGGATGGCGTGGGCTTGACAAATACTAGTCTGGAACCCGGCAATGATGCCTTCGAGTCATTTGATGCCTCATACCGCTATGCAGCACAGGTGTCGTTCGCACCGACGGAGTTCTCCCGCCTTCGGCTACAAGTCAATAATTACGACTACGCCCATGATGATGGGGATCACGGCCATGACGCTTGGGGGGTAATGCTTCAGTACAATGTAAGCCTTGGCGCCCATGGCGCTCATCAATTCTGATTACATTGAGCACCACCACGCTATGGCCCGCATCGGGCCGTAGCGTGTTACTGGAGCCTGTGGAATGAAAAAAATTCTTCTATTAAGTTGCGCATTACTACTTTCCTCCACTGCACATTCACAACTGCGCGTCGTCGCCAGCACTACTAATATGGCCATGCTGGCCAATACCGTCGGTGGTACTCAGGTGTCCGTCACCCATTTGGCGCCGCCGGACCGTGACGCTCACCATCTTGCAGTGCGGCCCTCCATGATGACCGCATTGCGACAAGCAGACCTATTGGTTTCAGTTGGCGCGGAACTGGAAGCCGGGTGGCTAATGCCTGCATTGCAAGGCGCAGGCAACCCCAAGCTGAACCCCGGACAACTCGGTTACTTTGAGGCCGCAGCACAGGTCACGCTGATTGACCCGCAACCACAGGCGGATCGCTCGCAGGGGGATGTACACCCCACAGGTAACCCCCACATTTATCTTGACCCTCCACGATTAGCCCGTGCCGGCCTGGCGCTAGCCGAGGCCATGGCGGCATTGGCACCAGAGCACGGCGATTATTTTCGCCATAATGCGGCAAGCTTTGCAGAGCAGGTCGACACTCAGCTACCACACTGGCAGTCGCTCACCCAAAATGCTGCCGGCGTGCTGCTTTACCATGCAGATGCCAATTATCTCGCGCGACTATTGTCAGTGCCGGTGCTGGGTTATATGGAACCGCTTCCCGGCATTCCTCCCAGCGGTCGGCACCTGTCACAGCTCGTCAGCAACCTGAAAGGCAAAGCAGGGGTACTGATTATGCCAACTTACCAGCCTGCCCGGGCGGCCACACTGATTGAGCAGGAGCTGGGTTGGCCAGTGATCGTTTTGCCATCCAACGTGGCAGCCGGGGGCACCAGTGATGACTACCTTGCGCTCATCAAGCGTTGGGCGCAGGCTTTTGCAGCGGCCCAGAAACCTGCAGGCAATCCACAATAAACATGACGCAAACCCTGCTCGACATTCGTGAACTCTGCGCGGGCTACCGACAGCCCGTTGTCGGCCCGGTATCACTGACCCTGAAACGCGGCGACATTCTGGCCCTGAACGGCGCCAACGGTTGCGGCAAAAGCACCTTGCTCGGCGCCATTGCAGGTCACGTCAAACGCTTCTCCGGTGACATTCAGCGCTACGGCACCATCAGCTGGCTGCCACAGGTCAACAGCACAGCAGATGAGCTGCCGCTGACCGGACTTGAATTTCTGGCACTGGCGAACGTGACTCCCAAAGGCCTGCCCGAACCCCTGAGAGGCGCACTAACAAGTCGTTATGACCGCTTAAGCGGCGGCCAGCGACAACTGCTGCGAGTGTGGGCCACCCTGCATCGCAATGCCGATATATTGATTCTGGATGAACCCACCAACAATCTGGACCCGGCCAGCGAAACATTTTTGATTGGCCAACTAAAATCCTTGGCCAACCAGCGGGCCATCCTGCTGGTATCCCACGAGCAACCCTTCCTTGAGCGAATCGCCAATCGCGAGATACGCCTCTCGTCACCGGGAGTCGCAGCATGAACCTGCTGTTTGATCCCATGTTTCGGGTGCCATTTCTCACCGGACTCCTTCTGGCCCTATCCCTGCCTCAACTCGGATTATTATTGAGCCTGCGCCGGGAGTGGCTGGCGACTCTGGGGATTGCCCATCTGGCTGGCGCGGGAGGCATCATCGGTGGGCTCTTGGCTCTGCCCGCATTACCCGCCGCGCTGCTCGCAGCGGTGGCCGGGGTGACAATACGCAGCCTGCAACCAAGGGCAAGCAACGAGCTTTATGCAATGATGATTTTGGCCGGTTGGTCACTGGGGCTGATCACCGCCAGTCTGTCACAGGACGCCCACGGGATTGGTCAACTATTAGTCGATGGCCAGCTTTACTTCACCACTCGGCTCCATTTGCTGGTGGCACTACCGCTCACCATCTCCCTGCTGGTCTGCGCCGGTTTTATGATGCGGGGCCTGCTGCAACAGCAACTCATGCCAACACCGGATTATGCGATTCGCCACCGTCAACTGCAGTGGCTACTCAGCGCTTTTCTGGCCATCGGCGTTTCGTTAACCGCTATGACCATGGGCATTATGGCAGCCTTCGCACTGCTATTCGTGCCCGCCTGGGTAGCCAGTGGCATTGCCGCCAGCTGGCAACAGGCGCGCTGGTTGATTAGCGGACTGGCACTACTGTGTTACTTGCTGGCCTACACCATCGCGCTACTGGCGGACCTGCCATTCGGCCCGGTATTTGTGATGACATTAGCCCTCAGCGGCATGCTTCGCTGGTTACCACCCCGCCATAACGACTAACTTCATCCCCTATGTCACAGCTTTTTTAGCCAGCACCGCTCTGTACGGTTACAATCCCCAGCACTGAATACATTGGAGTCACGCGCATGGGATTTCGCCTGCTCATTCTGCTTTTGTCCACCTTGCCTTTACTGGCTCACAGCGGCGGCTTTGCCAGCGTTGATGCCGTGATGAGCAATATCAAACCACGGGATGTTAGCGGTAGCGCTGATGTGTACGCCATTCAATTCAAGTTTGGCACTGCCATGAACGAGGCCGGCACGCTAGCGGGCGAATTCCGGGCGGGTCTTGGCTTAGGCAGCGACAACCATCGTGGTGAACGCTACGAAATGGATCGTTATTTTGGCACCTATTTACGGGCCCAGTTTCCCTCCCATATGCCGCTGCGGCCCTACGGCATGCTTGGCGTTACTCGAGTGGAAACAACGCGAGGCACTCGCAGCAACAACATCAATGACATGTCGTTAGGTTTGGGCGTTGAAATGGAGCTGGATCATAAGGTTTTTGTGTCACTGGAATATTTGCGCGCCGCAGATCGCAGCAAGGGGGAAGTAAGCAATATCGGGCTTGGGGTTGGCGCCCGTTTTTAAGCCCTCCAGACAAAAAAATGCCCGGATTCCCCGGGCATTTTTTTGTCTGGAGGGCTAGCCAGTTATGGAATCGGCAAATAACCGCCATCCACATTTTTGGTCACAATGGCCACCGCATTGTGCGCATGCAGACTTTCAAGGTGGTTCACTCTCAACCAAAAATCCTTGTATAACGCTTCCTGCTCCAATGCCTTCTGCAATCGTCGTGCAGCATCCTCACAGAACATCAGGTTTTGACCGTTAAGGCGCGCAAACTCCTGCTCATCCTCGCGCTTTACCGCTGTTTGAACCGGGGTTTTCAAAGCACCCTCAATAGCGTCAATCAGGGCGGTAATAGGAAACCCTGTTTCCTCAGCATGATCCAGCAACACACGAACCTGAGCCACCGAACGCTGACTATGGGGCGTTGCCACAACACCTTTTTCAGTGCCCAGCCACTCCGCGACCTGTTCCGCCGGAATAGTTCCTACATCGCCGAACTGCTGACGGAAAGCGTCTTGAATCAGCTGGCGAGCAAGTGCCGCCGAACAAGGACAGGTTGATGAATAGGGAACATCGACGGACAGCTCGATGCGCAACTCACTATTATCCATGGTCCCGCAAATGCTAACCGGGTAACTCTTCCAGCCAAAATAGTTACTCTTCAAGGATTCCCGTCGAATCGAATATTCAAAATTGAGTTGCACAAACGCCTTATCACTCAACCCCTCATGGCTCTGCAGAAACGTTGTCAGCAGTTGACTAATCGACGCGGCACTCACGGAGCAGTCGGCAAAGGTTTCTTCCAGAGCCAGATACAGACGTGACATATGAATGCCGCGAGCCGTCGGGTCCTGCAGGTTGACATAGGCTTGGATGGACGCACTGATTGGGCGTTCACCGGCCAGCGTATCACTGAGTTTCGCAGGCAAATGAATTTCACTCATCCCGACCCAGTCGAGCTTACTTTGAATATGACGAGACGCCGTGCTCGCGATATCCGGCATTTCATTTCTGGTAACAGGATTATTCGTTACAGGGCCCTGTTGGCTCTTCATCAATGTCTCCATTAACCGCCGGCGCATGCCGTTTTCTCAATCTAACGACGGCAGGCCGCCATTCGGGGGGTGGTGATTCTAGCAGATAAGACCCGACTAATAGACGGAAGTGGCATGTGGGTTTAGCTGTGTGTGAAATAGCTTAGGCCTATCACCAGAGACAAAGCGTGAAGATGCACCATATAAGAGCCATGCGCGCCCCATAACAGCGCCAATCCCTATAGTTTAGGCTTCTATAGTTTTGACATCTAAACAAATACCCCGTAGGATGCTTATCACTTCCCCGGCGAAAAACATTAAATCCTTTAAAAACAATGATTTAATAATTTTCATCGCCGACATATGGAGGGTGCAGTAATGACACTATTGCTTAGATCACAAAATCATTATCAGGAGTGGGGTGACCCTTTATGGCCCGACACGACGACGTGCTGATCGCCCTGCGCCGTATTATCCGGGCGACGGACCTGTATTCCCGTCGCCTCAGCAGGGAAGCCGGCCTCACCGCACCGCAACTGCTGATCCTGCAAGCTATCGCCGTCAGCGACGAGCTAACCATGGGCGACATTGCCAACGAGGTCTCTTTGAGTCAGGCAACAGTAACCACCATCCTTGACCGTTTGGAAGGTCGCGGATTGGTGACTCGGGAACGAGGCTCATCGGACAAACGCCGGGTTTATGCGCGATTAACTGATGCGGGTCGAGCGCTGATTCAAGATGCCCCGGAACCTCTGCAGGAAACCTTCGTGCGGCGCTTCAGCGCCCTGGAAGGATGGGAGCAATCCCAGATCATCAGCGCAGTTGAACGTATCGCATCCATGATGGATGCCGGGCACCTTGATGCCTCTCCGGTACTTGACGTTGGCGCCATTGATCGCGGCCAACCACTGGCCGACAACATCACCCCGGTAAAGGGACGCATGGCAAATACGCCATCTGCCAGCGGCGCCCTGTCGGCCACACACAGACAAAAGTAAGGAGCTATCATGTTTGCAGAAACTGCAGCCGCGACATCAACAAAATCCAAGAACACCAGCAACGTCACTCTGCGCAAACCCGACAGTGAAGACGGAGCAGACCTGCATGCGCTAGTCAGCCGCTGCAAGCCACTGGACGAAAATTCCACTTACTGCAACTTACTGCAGTGCACACACTTCGCTGATACCTGCGTTGCAGCGGAGATGAATGGCGAGTTGGTTGGCTTTATCTCCGGTTATATTCCGCCGAAACAACAAAATGTATTGTTTGTATGGCAGGTTGCCGTTGATGAAAAAGCTCGCGGCATGGGCCTGGCTTCTAAAATGCTCTCCGAACTTGCAGATCGGGAAGAGTGCAGCGATATCCAATATATAGAAACCACTATCACCCCGGACAATGACGCGTCCTGGAACCTGTTTCGCCGGTTTGCTGACAGCCGCAGAATCCGCACCGAAACCTTCATCCTTTTTGACAGCCGAATTCACTTCTCCGGCGCCCATAAGGATGAACACTTGCTACGCATCGGCCCGTTTAATAGGACGCCGGTTAAAGACGCATTGAACCACTGAATAGCTGATCCAATAAACAGCTATTCTACTAAATAATAAAGGGAGACGATTTTATGAAAACCGAAATGGATACTGATGTATTTGATCGGATTGAATCCGAAGTACAAAGCTATGCCCGCAGCTTTCCGGTACTTTTTTCCAAGGCCAAAGGCTCTTATTTGTATGATGAGAACGGCGAGGCTTATCTGGATTTTTTGGCCGGTGCTGGCACTCTGAACTATGGCCATAACAACCCGGTATTAAAAGAGAAGCTGCTGGCCTACCTGAGCGAGGACTACATCGTTCATGGCCTGGATATGCATACTGTGGCAAAGCGGAATTTCCTGTCGGTATTTGAAGAAGTTATTCTCAAGCCCCGGAACATGGAATACATCATGCAGTTTACCGGCCCCACCGGCACCAATGCGGTGGAAGCGGCACTGAAAATTGCACGAAACATTAAAGGCCGTAGCAACATTATTACCTTTACCAATGGTTTTCATGGTGTTTCCCTGGGTGCGCTGGCCACCACAGGCAACAGCCATCACCGCGGTGCATCCGGCGTATCGCTGACCAATACCTCAGTAATGCCCTATGACGGCTATCTGGGCACCGGTTTCGACACTACGGAAATGATCGACAAAATGTTATCTGATAGCTCCAGCGGCATTGATCATCCAGCGGCTGTTATTGTAGAAACCGTGCAAGGCGAGGGCGGCATTAATGCCGCCAGCTTTGAGTGGCTACGCAATCTGGAGAAGGTCTGCAAAAAACATGACATGCTGATGATTGTCGATGACATTCAGGCCGGCTGTGGTCGCACTGGTTCCTTCTTCAGCTTTGATGAAGCAGGCATCAAGCCAGACATCATCACTCTGTCGAAATCCCTTAGTGGCTATGGCCTGCCATTCTCGGTAGTTCTTATGAAACCGGAGCTGGATCAATGGAAGCCCGGCGAACATAACGGCACCTTCCGTGGCCATAACCCGGCATTTGTTACGGCTACGGCGGCGCTGGATCACTACTGGCGAGACAACACCTTTGCGACCGAAATTAAACGCAAAGGGGAGATTATCACCAAACATTTCCGTGAAATCGCCAACCGTTATGATGACTACTGGTTCCATCTTAGCGGCCGCGGCATGATGCAAGGCTTGGTATGTCGCGATGGTGCTCTGGCGGATGCCATTACTTCGGAGGCCTTTACCCACAAGATGGTTGTTGAAACATCTGGTGCGGATGACCATGTCATTAAAACCCTGTGCCCACTGACCATCAGTGAAGAAGATTTGGTACGAGGCTTGCAAATCATTTCGGATAGCGTTGATGTGGTCATGAAAGACAAGATCAAGCAGCAACGTCGTGGCAAAGTCAGCGTGGTTGCGTAATGGGAAATACCAAACAATCACCAACAATGGTCCAAGGTATTGTTGCCATTCTTACCCATAGCGCAGACCACTTTGGCATTGCCGATAATCAGGCAGAGTCCGTTATCAAACCCTGGATGGAGAAGCTCGCGGCATGATAGTCAGAACCCTTGAAGAAGCCAGAAAGAGCGACCGCTGCGTTACAGCACCCAATGGCAACTGGGAGTCCGTGCGCCTGAGCCTGAAAGATGACGGCATGGGTTTTTCGTTCCATATCACCACCATTTTCGCTGGTAGCGAAACCCATATCTGGTACCAGAACCACCTCGAAACGGTGTACTGCATCAGTGGCGAGGGAGAGATCCAGACCGTTGCCGACGGCAAGGTTTATCCGATCCGCCCCGGTACGGTCTACATGCTCGACAAGCATGATGAGCACTATCTGCGAGCAAACCGGGGCGTTGATATGGTGATGGCCTGCGCCTTCAACCCGCCCCTGAGCGGTAAGGAAGTGCATGACGAAAACGGCGTTTATCCGGTTGATAACGGTTAAGGCCGATCTGAATAACTCTTGGGGGTTAAGGTTACAGCACCGCTGCGCCCTTCAACCCCAGTGGGCTCTCAGCCACCCCGGCAACCACTCCGACCTCCAACACAGGTCGATAATTAACAGCAATTAACAACCCTGCGGTTTCCCCATCCCTTCGACCCTGTCTATACTGATAAAAAAATAAGCATAACGGCGTAGAACTATAACCATGTCACTCTGGCGGCAACTCGCGCTTAAAGGCAATCCAATGTTCTGGCCCCCGGCAGATGGGGCCATACTTGCTTGCGCCATCATTATCGGCATGAATCTGTTTTTCCTGATCACCGGTCTGATCGGTATTGCCCTGCCACAACTGGCCACCCACATTGATCTGAATGTGCTACAGCAGCTCAACCTGTTCTGCCTCCTGATGATTCTGATCTGGGGCGGGCTACTTCTAGCCATCCTGTGGACCCGCCGACAACATCCCAACAGCATAGTACCCGGCATGATCGTGACCTATATGTTTGGTCACCCTCTGGTTGTCATGGCCTATTTCAACGGTGTCCACTCTATGGTCACCGGCCTGCTGCTGGCGGTAACCCCCGCCTTCGGCTTTGTGATGTTCAAAAATCGCCACGTGATGAACGCGCTGCTTATCACTTGGGCGGAAATCATTCTGCTGGGACTGGCAGTGAGCATGGGCTGGCTGCAAGATGCGCCACTGTTTGGCGATGCTCCACCGAACCGCTTTCTTGAGCCCATGTGGCTCTTTATGCAGGTATTAATTGGCTTTCCTGTGGCATTCGGCTTTCTGATGTTTACCCGCTCCATCGTCAATGCTCTGCGTTATCGGGAGGCGCAGGTACGCGAGCTCTCTCGCCGGGATGCGCTAACCGGGGTCTGGAACCGGGGCTATCTGACCGAGCTATTGAAGCGGGAAGCCACTCTGGCCCAGCGCAGCGGGCAGCCGCTGTCACTGGTGGTTGCCGACCTTGATTTCTTCAAGCGCATCAATGACGAGCATGGCCATGAAGTCGGCGATCAGGCACTGATTCAAGCAGCCCTGTGCCTCGCCGATAACATTCGCGAAGTGGATCATATTGGCCGCTACGGCGGCGAAGAGTTTGTGCTACTCCTGCCCAATTG
>PGZG01000044.1 GCA_002840115.1 Gammaproteobacteria bacterium HGW-Gammaproteobacteria-14
CAAACATCGTGTGATCTGCTTCGAGCGGATGTTCACCGGCACCATCGATGGCGCTGCTGTTTACCCCAGAGTGGTGGTGCAGCGGGCGCTGGAGAACAACGCGGCTGCCGTGATCTTCTCGCACAACCACCCTTCCGGCTGCGCGGAGCCGTCCGAGGCGGATCGCTCGATTACCCGGCGTCTGACCGAGGCACTCAGCCTCGTCGACGTGCGGGTGCTGGATCACTTTGTCGTATCCCAAACCCATTGGGTCAGTCTGGCCGAACGCGGCTGGATCTGACCGTTAGCCCCGTTCCCCCAATGCGACCAGTATCGTCGTGATGCCCTGTCATGCTGGGTATCCGTCGTTGCTGGTCGCCTGATTCAGGAGATTCACCATGGCACATCAAGTGGAACAAATGGCCTATGTCGGCCGCACGCCCTGGCATGGCTTAGGCAACAAGCTGCCGGAACAGCAACCGCTGGAAGTCTGGATGGAGCAGGCCGGTCTGGACTGGACCATCCATGAAACCCCGGTGCGATTCATCAACGGCAACAAAGGCCATCTGGGGGAGATCCTCTCCTTCGATGATCACAAGGTGTTGTACCGCTCGGATACTCATGCCCCGCTGTCCGTGGTCAGCCAGCGCTATCAGGTGGTGCAACCCCGGGAGATCATGGAGTTCTACCGCGACCTCACCGAGAAGTCCGGCTTTGAGTTGGAGACTGCTGGTAGCCTTAAAGGCGGCCGCAAGATCTGGGCACTGGCCAGAACCGGCCAGAGCGGCGTGCTAAAGGGCAGTGATCGCACCGATGCCTATGTCCTGCTGGCCACGGCCTGCGACGGCACGCTGGCCACCACTGCGCAGTTCACCAGTGTCCGGGTGGTGTGCAACAACACCCTAGCAGTGGCGCTCAATGGCCAGTCGCAGTGCGTGAAGGTGTCACACCGCAGCGTGTTCGACGCGGAAGCTGTGAAAAAACAGATGGGCATTTCCGTGTCCGCCTGGGACGACTTCATGTACAGCCTGAAGGCACTGAGCGAGCGCAAGGTGAAACAGTCGGAAGCGGAGAAGTTCATCCGCTTGCTGTTCCAGCCGCGCCCGGAGCAGGTTGCACAGAAGTCCAACGAGCGGGCGATGGTCAAGGTGCTCTCACTGTTCGGTGGTGAGGGTCGCGGCTCTCACCTGCCCTCATCTCGCAGCACTGCGTATGGCCTGCTCAATGCCGTCACCGAGTTCGTTGACCACGAGCGCCGGGCGCGCAACACCGACTACCGACTGGACTCGGCCTGGTTCGGGCAGGGCGCCACAATCAAGCGAGCGGCACTAGATCAAGCACTCGCACTGGTCGCCTGATACACCCCCAACGGTCCTGACCTCTGCCCGGCATATCACCGCCGGGCCTACCTATTCCTGCTGGGAGATTTCCATGATTGTGGAGTACAAATGATGGCGCGAAACCCTCGACCAGAATCTATCTTCACTGATGACATCCCACGAGAAGCAGGAGCGCCATCACGCTCAGACATTATTAACCACTTGCTGATTCATGAACCTGTGGCCTGAAGCCATGCTGAAGCACCCGAACAATAGAGGCCGGAGTGAGCATAGTTACTACATCAAGCTGCGATGGCACCAGATTGGACGGGCTATAGCCGTGTACCGACCATTGATGAAGTCGCCCTTGCCATAGCAAAAAAGCGCCTCCCCCAATCTCTATAAAAGCTCCGGCCGGGACGGCCCCGAAATCTGTTCTGTAGGTAACCTTGCCGCCCCCTCGCACCGCTCGCTCCATGTGAAGCTGCTTGTCTATCTGAGCGACCGAGATGTCAGTAGACGATCCATTCTCAAGATTTGCCGCACACCAAATGGCTTTGAACTCGTTATATCTCTCGCGACGACATTCCGCACAGGGGCGGTGACCCGCCGAAAGCGCCGTAGCTTCATCGAGGAAGAAAAGCTCGGAATATTTCCCAGGGCTGAATATTTCTCGCTTTCTCCCTTGGAACTCAAGCTTACAGGTCACCCAGCTCTTGTGGCGCCATGGCGCCACCACTTGCTTATTCTCGTCGTGAAGAATGCCACGATTTCCAAGCCATGCGCCGCGAGCGGGCACCGATTGCAAAATTCCCCAAGGATCAACTCTATTTTGAAGCGGCATACACCCTCATCAGCTAACGTTTGAGAAACCGTCTTTAGCTCGTCCGCAGTTATGTCTAGTACAAACCTGCATATGCGCAGCTTTTCAATGCTTCAGCAACAGCCTCCCAGGGCACATGCCTTCGTATTGCGGCAGACTTCCCAGCAAGAGTAGGTGCAGATTCCGCCTCACTCGTAGCCCTATGAACGAGGTCGGCGGGGACATTCGCTGCCGAAATCAGCCAGATCAGGAGTTTCGGCTCAACGATTCGATTGTACACCCCACGTGCCCCGCTACCCGGGGCCGATTTCCGGGAATATGTCCCTGTTCCGGCTACTGGGTCGAGCCAGCCAAGCCAATGATCCTTCTGTGTTGTGTAAGTGTTATAGCCTGGCGTCCCGCGTTCTACGGGCTCATCAGTTGGTAAGTTTCGGATAGCGCTGATCAACCAGTCCACGCTTTCCTCTGAAGTTTTCTTCGACATGCGGGATACCCCTTCTCCACGCCAACGACTTATGATCTTCCGTTCCCGATGTAAATCAATGCCACGGAGATATGTGTCTAACCATCTCTCCAGAATTTCTCGAATACATATCACTTCCTTGAAGCATGGGAGCCCGTAATGGCTCAGTCAAGCTTTCAAGGATCTCATATTCATTTGCGAGATCACCACTCAACTCACTGAACTGAAACCTAACCAACCACACAAGCCCGACCGGGTAACCGGCCGGGCTTTTTGCTTTTCAGGAGCACGTCATGAATTCAACCAACGATCACAACACCCAGCGTTCGCAGTCGGGCGCCCCGCTGCCAAGAATTGATCCCCATCTTGCTGCAGTCTGGGGCGCCTTCCTGCATGAAGGGTTGATGCTCAACTCCCGCAATACCGAGCGCACAATCAAGCTGCTGGATCTTTGGGGTAACGGCTGTATCGAGCTGATCCAATCGGTCTGTGAGTACATCCCGATTCTCTGGCATCAGGTTCAACCTCACTGGGACCGACCACAGGGATTTCCCGGCGTGTTCGAGTACGAGGTGGTGTCCATTCTGGGCGAACAGATCGCCGCATATATGCTGACCCACGATGGCGCTCTTCCCAATGATCGGCAATTCCAGATGATGGCGTCTGAACTGGTCACGCAGTTCTTTACCCGAGGTGAGCACTTAGCCAAGAAGGATGTCATGAAGCCGAGTCCGGCATCTGGAAAGCAGTCCTTGTGGAGCTGGTTGCGCCCGTGGATCGGAGGTGGCCGATGACAACCTCTCGCGCAACTCACAGCACCCAACGCCCCGCCCTGCGACTGGTTTCCACCAAGGGCATGAGCCGTGAGGACTGGCTCAGAATCCGCAAGCAAGGCATCGGCGCCAGTGATGCAGCTGCAGCCTGCGGCATCAGCCCGTATCAGTCACAACTGGAGCTGTGGATGATCAAGACCGGCCGGGATCAGGATCTTCCCAAGCCTGATCCGGACGACATGAGCTCACCGATGTACTGGGGCAACGTGCTCGAACCAATTGTAGCCGAGCACTACAGTCGCAAGACCGGCAACAAGGTGCGACGCATCAATGCCGTGCTGCAGCACCCGGATCCTGACAAACACTGGATGCTGGCCAATCTGGATTATACCGTCGTCGGCAATGACGATGTACAGATTCTGGAATGCAAAACAGCCGGCGAGTTTGGCTCACGCTTGTGGCGTGACGGGGTGCCTGAGTACATCCAATGCCAGGTGCAGCATCAGCTGGCCGTCACCGGCAAGCAGTCGGCCGATGTCAGCGTGCTGCTCTGTGGCCAAGATCTGCAGGTATTCCGCATTGATCGCGATGAGGAAGTCATCAGCCGCCTGATCGAACTTGAGCGGCAATTCTGGCATTACGTCGAGACTGAAACTCCGCCCCCGGCAGATGGCAGTGATTCGGCAGGCCGGGTCTTGCAGGCGCTCTATCCCAGAGATGCCGGCACTGTCATGGACCTATCCGAGGATCTGTCGCTGTGTGGTGATTTCGATGAGCTCGTGGATATCCGCGAACGGCTCTCCCGACTGGAACAACGGGAGTCGTCATTGAAACAGCGCATCCAGGAAACCATGGGCGATGCCAGCAAGGCGGTGTTCCCCAGCGGTGAAGTGAGCTGGAAGCGCAGTCAGGACAGCACTGTGCTGGACAGCAAGAAACTGCTGCTGGAACACCCGGAACTGCTCAATGAGTACAGCACCACCCGCGCCGGCTTCCGGCGTTTCCTGATCCGCACCTGATTTTCCCAAACCAACGGCATAAAGCGGCACCTGGCTTCGCGCCCGGTGCCGTTATTTATTTTTGACCCAACTGGAGAAATACCATGATCAAAGGCCTCGCGATTACTCCACCAATCATCGGCCGTATCAGTATTGGCCGGGTGATCGAGAAGAACGGCAAGCGACTGCCGGAGAAGGATGACCAGTTCACCGTCACCACCCAGATCCAGGGCAGGGACGGCTGGCTGCTGCATCCATTGGACGAGCTGCTGCGCAAGGATGCTCCGGGCAACAAGCTGCGGGCCATTCCGGTACGCATGCTGTTCAACGACCCGGACCTTAACCTGCGAGCAGAATACTCACTGTTCGACCGCCAAACCGGCCGACCGCTGTGTATCGGCGATGGTGAGCTCTGCCGCCGGCAAACATCAGACGGCTGGGAGCACCTTCCCTGCCCTGGGCCGGATCAGTGCGACATCGGCAAGCAGGGAGGCTGCAAACCTTACGCACGGCTCAGTGTCCGTATCGGTGACGATGAGGATCTGGGCGTGTTCGTCTTCCGGACCACCGGGTACAACAGCATCCGCACCCTGACGGCGAGACTGCGTTACTACCACGCCATCTCCGGCGGCCTGCTGGCCACCCTGCCCTTGTGTCTGCGGCTGCGCGGCAAGAGCACCACCCAAAGCCACCGGGCACCGATCTACTATGTGGATCTGACCACCCCGGATGAGCTGCCCCTGAGTGTGGCCATCGCTCAGGCAAAACAGGAAGCGGAGCGCCTTGCCACGGAAGGACTCAGTCAGGATGCACTGGATGAGGCCGCCCGAGCCGGGTTCGGGGCTGCGGCATTCGAGGTGTTGGAGGAGGAAGGACTGCAGGTGGTCGAGGAGTTCCTGCCCGAGCCCGAGCAGGAGCAACATGCGACTGGCGAGATCAGTCCCGCCGGACAACCCACGCTTCGCGAAAAGCTGGCGCAACGCCAGCAAGCAACGGGTTAATCCAGCATATCCAGTAACGCCTTACGGCGCCGGGCCGGCAACCGTCGGTAGGCCTTGAGCAGCTGCACCTCCGCTTCACTGCGGGTGCTGATGCCAGGCTCCGCTCCCGGAGCCGCAGAATCTCTGGCTGCCTGATCACCACAGATCAGCTCGTCCAGAGACACCCCAAGGATAGCCCGAATTTGCGGGAGCAATCGGAAGCTTGGCGCCTCCCGGCCGTTCTCCCAGGCAGATACCGAGGCTTTGGTGAGATCCAGCTCAAAACCCAGTTGCTCCTGCGTCAGCCCCAGCCGGAGCCGCGCTGTCTTAAAACGTTCGGGGAAACCTGCCATGTGGAGCCTCACTCAAGATCAGCCCCACACGCTAAGGAATCTCCGAACAACTGTCGTATGGCGTGTCTTGACCCCCAAGGTATTGGATTGCAATACTTTCTAGGTCTGGGCTACCTGAACTAGGCGATGCCACTGGGGTAACCGCAACAGGCAACCACACGAAGTCAACGGATGAAAAAGCAATAACAGGGACACCCCACTCGCTCGACTCCGACCACTTCTGAAAACCCAATCAAATCAAACTAAGGATATCGAATATGTCAGCCGTCAAAGTAATGTCCATCATTGGCATGATTTTCTTCCCAATCTGCCTCCTTCTCATCGCCGGCTTCGCAGAAAGTGACGTCGAGGCTGCCGCCGGATGGGGTGTATTCGCCTCGATCTACGGCATCGGCTACGCCATTACAACCTTTGTAAAGGTCAAGAACGTATCCGCCTAAGGCGGGTACACCCCACTCATAAAACCCTGTGCATGCCGGCATCGGAAGACATCGGTATGCACCAATTGGAATAAGGAGAAGCATGTGAAATATGCAGCCTTGATACTGTCCGCACTGCTACTTGCAGGATGCGGAAGCTCAGACATTGATATCGTTAAAGAAGGCCGCCTTGAATACTTTAAGGAATTCACCGTTGGGCAGGCATTCGATAATCGTAAAGTGTGTAGCAGCACAAAATGGGAAGCGATTGAGGATGACCGAGGAAGAACTATCGTTGAGTACACATGCCAACTGAAAAATGTCCCTGAGTATTTCCATGAAACAGGGACCAGATTAGCCAAAAAACTGCTCAACGAGAAGAATATAGAAGTATCATATCATACAGATCAAATCGTTTACTCAGAAGAGAGAATCGCAAGCGCCATTCGCTCGATCTCCGAGTACGAGAAGAAGCTGGAATCTAGCAGATCAAGACAGGACGACGAGGAGAGCGACCCGCCCCGTTACTGGGAGCTGAAAGTTCAGCAGGCACGTACTGACCTCGAAAAAATCAAGCAACAAAAGCCCGCCGCCGAAGCAAGGGTCCAGGCTATAGAGGCCGAATATCAAGCGAAAGCAGAGAACGCTGAGCGGCTGATAACGGCCAGTCCGGATACAGATGCCTACGAATACTATCAGTGGACCGTACTGGAAGATGGCACATTCTATATTCTCTCAGGAGGGATATCCGTCAAGAAACCAGGACAGCAGGAATATACAGACATTCAGTACAGGGATATAAGCGAACCGCTTGCGGCGGTGTATGGGGACAAGGCGGAGGACTTTACATCGTTCCTGCGACAACCCGCATTGCATCTTTACATCCCAAGATAAGCAAAGTGGTCAAGGTCATCCCCTGCTAGCGGGATGTTTGAGGCTTGGCATCCCAGCCTCAAACATCCCGAAATGATCGCTGCATCTATTCTGCGTATACAGTGATTTCACATAATCAAAACATTTTCTCCGGCATCACTGAGTTGGCCTCAGCAGGACTAAGCCGTCGCGCCTCTGCTGTAACACCAAGTTTGATCGGCTCCCGCACTATAGACCATTGCTGCCAACGAAGAGGGGGGAGCTCGCAACCTTTCTGGCTGGCACCTTGAGCGTCGCCCGAAAAATAGCCGCTGACATGAAGCATATTTTCACCCTGCTGCAGCGGCAACTCCAAGTAAACAATATCGTCTGCTATCTTGTTATTAGAATCCACCCGAAATTGCTCGGAAATATCCTGGCCATTTAGCAAAACACGCAGGGAGGCATAATCCAGAAATCTCTCATAGCGCACCATTACCTGTTTTCCTGCAGAGGAAGCTTCAATACTTTCCCATCAGCACCATGAAGGTCGATCAATTGACTCTCACCACTTCGGTAACCGGGACAAGCCTGCCCGATATCCGCCCGGACAACCTGAGCGGATATCGCCAGAACGCAAAGAATGCTCCAACGGGAAAGATGAAACCGAATTACTTATTGCTACCCTTGCCTTGCCCGGGTGCGCTGGAGTCGACCGGAACCCGCACCACGAAAACGTCCTTGTCCAGACTTGAACCACCACCTCCAGCAAAAACCGCGCCGGATTGACCGGGTTTGACAGGCGGTGCAAAGCGTCTCCTAACCTGCAGTTCAATACGATTTTTCCCGACATCCAGCGGCAAGCGAATCGTCTCGCTAGTACCCGGAACAGGGTGGAAAAGCGCCCGAATTCCATGTCGCTGCGGCGTTACTACAAAAGACTTGGGATCATCAATATCCGCGTGGCAGTGGATAATCATTTCCAATTCGCGGGGACCATCAGCCTGATGGAACTGGTCCTGCAAAGGTGCCGAGTACGTGAGCAGCTGATTCTGGGCCTCAACTTCGCCCTCGAAAAGCGTACCGAAGAATATAGAGTCTTCATTACCGTCGCCATCATCCGGGTACTCATCACCAGGGCAAGCAGGACCTGCCACAATCCCGGATACAGTCCAGTCATTAATCCAGGGAATACTATCTCGATTTTCAGATTTCAGAGCTGTCTCATAGTCATACTCATCCCAGCCATAATCAACCGAGGGAATTAGCCAATATGTTCTATCTCCGGGGGGATATGGAGAAACGACGGTGAGCCCAACAGAACTACCACCAGGCGGCATAGCCACCATCCAGGAGGCTCGTGAAGCGGCAGTCAGTGAAGGCGAAGCGGCTTGACCTGAGGGTGCATCTATTGCAACCGGAACATGAGGAATGCCTTCGGAGCGGTCAGACGTCCGACCTGTCTGATAATCGGCAGGGGCAAAGCCTTTTTGATCAACAGGCTCCCCGCAAGTCACATCAAGATCAAAGCTCAGAATATAGCCAGTGCTAGTCTCGGGGGATAGGACGTCGTACTGATAAACGTAGTTTCCCGCATTATCAACATTGACCCGGACCTCAACACTGGCCCCCGAAACGTCATCATCTCTCAGAAATGGATCCTTAAGATCTGCAGCATGAGATAATGAAGACACTATTAGCACAGTAAGAATTGTCGATTTATTCACAGTAAATGCCTCCTATCAATGGGGCCATTTATAATGTATCGGAGTTTCTATCTCTCTTCTTGCGTTCAGTTCGTGAGGGGTTCTACCCCGTTTCCACGGACGATCATCCTAGGGTGCCATCCATCAATGCACAGGCCGAGAGTGCCCTCGACCAGCCCTTCTTTCGCGAGTCCATGCACAAGCGTCGCTGCCTGATCCCTACCACCGGCTACTATGAGTGGCAGGCACGAGACGGTCACAAGCAACCCTTCCACATCCACCTGCCTCGACAGCATCCGTTCCTGATGGCTGGCATATGGGATTACCGGGGCGGTGATGAAAGCCAGCCTACCGTTGCGATCCTGACTACCCAGGCGCCAATGGACCTGGCTGCCATCCACGACCGCATGCCGGTCATCATCCCCAATGAGCTGATCTATAACTGGTTCGAGCACCCCGACAACCGGCTACTGATGCCGGTGAGCTCCGGGGTGTTTGAAGCGGATGCCATTAGCAATCACATCAATAATGCTCGCAACGAAGGACCTGACGTTCTCAATTAATGCCTGCCCTGCCAAACCCGAGCGACCTTGCCGAAGCAAAGCACTCGGGTTTGGCCGTTGTGCCACGTAGGCAAACGCAGGGGCAGTTGACAGTCAATCACTGTGATAAAGAGCGAGGTTAGCTGTTCGCGTTGTCTCTCGAATCAGGCGTTTTTAGATTACACATTTAGTCTGCCAACTGTCTCAGGCGTAGGCGCACTGTGCCCCCGGTAGATGCTCCGCAAAAGTAACCAAGTCCAGGGGGGCTTTCGCTTGAGATCAGGTCTCTTGGCACCAGCCCCATGTGCATGGCGACCTTTTTCGCCTCGTCGGGATCCATCCGCTTCATGGCAAGCCGCGTGTTTATGTTGGTGTGTACCTCTCGGCTAAAGTGCGAACACATCTGGGAGGCCAGAATCAGTCCGATGCCGAACTTGCGGCACTGGCTGGCCATGATGTTGAGGATATGCTCCGAAGCATCCGGGCTTCCCCGGCCCATGGTCAGCACCCGTGCCTCGTCAATCATGATAAAAGCGCGGTAGCGGTCTGCATCGGTTTCGGGTTTGACCGGGATCTCGCCTTCTCCTCTGCCCGCTTCGAACAGCATTTCCAGCACGGTTTCAGCCACCAACAGCTGTGATGGCAAATCAAGGCGACTGCAATCCAGCCGGACGTTCCATGCCAGCAGGTCATGTATTCGTAACGGCTCACCACGGATGAATACCGGATTACTGCAGATACGCCGCAATTTGGACCAGCAACTGCTGATGGTGCGTTTGTCAAACGCTTCAATGCCGCTGCGGTAACCGTCACTCAGCCCCTGAACGATATCTGCCAATGTCGGCGGCTTCCGTCCCCATGTGCTGTCGTCCTCCTCTCGGATACCGAACTGACGATAGGTTTGCTCCATAACATGGTACAGGCACGATTGCTGTTGCTCGGACATGCATCCAACCGCGCGGCTCATTCGGCTGACTTCACGCTGTATCTTGGCACCCAAACCCATCTGCCGGATGTAGGCAGGTTCAATCACCAGTGGATTGATGCCGAATTCAGATCCTCCAGAAACCGCTCTCAAGCGGACGGTGGTCTGGCCAGGAAAGGTTACGTCTCCATGAAAATCTATGGTGATGATCGGGATACCGTGCTCGGCAATACCAGCGCCAAACAGTTTCAGCGCCTCTGTTTTCCCTGAACCTGACCCTCCTGTCACCATCAGGAATCCATTGGCCTCCTGCCCCGGCTTCCATTTGTAGATGATTGGGCTTTCTTGTGCGTCGAAGCCCATGCCGAGCTCGATCTCTATCGGCATCAACTCACGCCGGAACTCCTGATATTCAGGCATGCCCGGGCGCAACTTACGCCGCTCGATCTCCAGCCAAGCGCGTTGCCGGCTGTTTAGCTCAGCGACCTTCTGGTGCTTACGCACGGGTTTCAATCAATGGTCTCCAGGCTTCATTCAGTGGACGACCAGCCAGCGCTGACTGCTCCTTCAGACGCTCATCACGCTCATCGACTCGGGCCTGAACCCACATCTCAATCTCATCCGATACCCACGCCACTGCGCGCTCGCCCAGTTGCACCGGCGTCGGAAACAGATCCAGCGCCATGCGCTTGTAGATGGTCGGGCGGCTCAGGCCGGTTGTATCGATCACCGCTTGCAGTCTCATCAGCTTCATTGCGGGCTCCTCAGAAAATTATTCCCATCCGATAGCGCAACGCTGTAAAAAAACACCGGACCGGGGGACATGACTGGACCCGTACCAGTCCGGCACCCCACGCTGGGTGTAGTCCTTGCTACGTGCCTTGGCGAAATAGCTGAGGCGCTTGAACAGGGCCAGATAGCCCTCAAAGAACTCCGGGTCGTGGGGTTTCAGTCGGTATTCGGCGTTATCCGGAAACTGGACAAGCCCCACGGCCTGCCAGTCCTGAATGCCAATCGCGCGCGCCCAGGCACGGTTGATACGTTCGGCCAGCGACCTGGCCCGGGGGATAATCGGTGATACCCGCTCCTCGTCTAGTACGACAGGGCTCTGATTCAGGCTACCAATGCGGTAATACGCTTCCAGATCGATAAACAGCGCCACATGGTAATGGCTATGGTCATTGCTATTGCTGCTCTGCTCGCGGGTCCAGATGTAATCCAGATCGCAACAAATCTGTCGCCCTGATTTGCCATTACGGGCATTGATATCTGCCCTGATCTGCTCC
>PGZG01000045.1 GCA_002840115.1 Gammaproteobacteria bacterium HGW-Gammaproteobacteria-14
CCGCCACTTGGAACATGGCGTGCCCTATGCGCCTGCCCTGCAAAAAGCCGCCGGTCAGGTTATTAATGCGCAGGTACAAATTACCGCTGTCCCAAAACGTTTTTCTCTGGTTGTACGGGAAATCTGGGATATGCAGTTGCGACTGGAAAAACGCCATGGCCGTCATGCAGAGATGCTGGTGGCGGATCCTCGATTCCGGGCGGGCTATGACTTCCTGCTGCTGCGCGAACAGGCGGGCGAAATTGAGTCCGGCCTGGGTGACTGGTGGACCCGTTATCAGGAATGCGATGAACATGCCCGCGCCGAGATGGTTCGCGCACTGGGCAAACCCACAGGCAATAGCGGCAAACGTCGACGCCGCAAACGCCGCCCAAAACCCAGCGGCAATGCTGCATGACCGAGGCCTTTATTGGTCTCGGCAGCAACCTCGGCGATTCAGTCGATTACCTTCTGTTTGCCCGGCAACAGCTCAGCTCACTTGCTGACAGCCAACTCGTTGCCACCTCAAGGCTCTATCGCAGCGCACCCGTCGGACCGCAGGATCAACCGGATTTTTACAATGCGGTGATTCAACTCAATACCTCTCTGGCGCCTATCCCGCTACTCGATGCACTGCAACGCATCGAGCAGCAGGCTGGCCGTGTGCGTCAACGGCACTGGGGTGAGCGGACGCTGGATCTCGATATTCTGTTGTATGGGGACGGCACTCTGAATCTGCCCCGGCTGCAGGTTCCTCACCCACAACTGGGACGGCGGTCCTTTGTGCTGCAGCCATTAAGCGACATTCATCCGCAACTGATACTGCCAGATGGCACGCCGCTAACAACACTACGTGACGCATGCAGCCATCAGCAGATCTGCTACCATGAGGACAGTCGCTGGAGAGCCGGACTTGAACGATAACGATCCCACCCTGCCCCGCTATATTGTTGTCGAAGGCCCCATCGGCGTCGGCAAAACATCACTGGCTCGTCGACTGGCCATGACGTTCAACTACGACACCCTGCTGGAACAACCGGAAGAAAATCCGTTCCTGACACGCTTCTATCAAAACCCGCGACAATATGCTCTTCAGACCCAGCTTTTTTTCCTGTTTCAGCGGGCCGAGCAAATGCGCTTACTGGCACAGAATGATCTATTCAGCCCTATACGCGTCAGCGACTTTCTACTGGAAAAAGATCGACTGTTTGCCGAGCTGAATCTGGATCAGGACGAGTTCCGCCTTTACGACAATGTTTATCGACACCTCACCCTGGAGGCCCCGCGACCAGATCTGGTGATTTACTTGCAGGCCCCCAGCGAAGTATTACTACAACGCATCCAGCAACGCGGCCTCAGCCACGAACGCTCCATCAGTGCCGACTACCTGAATCGGCTAAACGAATCCTATGCCCGCTTTTTCCATTTTTATGACGACGCCCCACTGCTTATCGTCAACGCCAGCGATATCAATCCGGTACACAGCGAAGACGACTATCAGCAACTGTTACGCCGGGCGCTGGACATCCGCTCCGGGCGGCACTACTTTAACCCGCGCCCGCTGGCCGGCTGAGTCAAACTCCAGTCTCCTCGTGGCTGCCACTGAATCAAGCTCACAGAATTGATAACCGGGGATATCCCATGGCCGTAACCCTCCGCACTCTGCAACAGCGCAAACAAGACGGCGCCAAATTTTCCGTGCTGACCGCCTATGACGCCTGCTTCTCGCGCCTTATCAGCGAAGCCGGCGTGGATGTCATGTTGGTGGGGGACTCTCTGGGCATGGTCCTGCAGGGGCACGACAGCACCCTGCCAGTGACCACAGAGCAGCTGGCCTACCATACCGCCGCTGTGGCCCGAGGCAACCAAGGCAGCCTGATCATGGCAGACATGCCTTTTATGAGTGGCGCCACGCTTGAGCGAGCACTCACTGCCGCCCACGCTCTCATGCAAGCTGGCGCCAACCTGGTGAAGCTGGAAGGTGCTGGCTGGCTGGCTGACACCATTACCGTACTGAAACGCAACGGCATACCGGTGTGTGCCCACCTTGGCCTGACGCCACAGTCCGTCAATGCCTTTGGCGGCTACCGGGTACAGGGTAGGGAAAAATCTGATGCCGAGCGCCTGATCGAAGACGCCAAACACCTACAACAGGCTGGCGCCGATGTGCTGCTGCTGGAATGCGTACCCCGCGCCGTCACCGCTGAACTGGTCAAAGCCGTACAGGTGCCAGTCATTGGTATCGGTGCCGGCCCGGAATGCGACGGTCAGGTGCTGGTAATGCATGACATGCTCGGCATTACACCTGGCAAAGCAGCCCGCTTTGTCCGCAACTTTGCAGCGGATGGTGGCGACATCCGCGGTGCCTTTGCGGCCTATGATGCAGCGGTTAAAGATGGCAGCTTCCCCGCCGCCGAGCACTGCTTCTAAGGCCTAAAGTAAGAACTGACTTCAGATAAGAGCAGGCCACAGGAACCCCTTGCATGCATACCCTCCATACCATCGCTGAGGTTCGCCAACAGGTCCGCGACTGGCGTCAGGCGGGGCTGACCGTCGGCTTTGTGCCCACCATGGGCAACCTTCATGCCGGTCATATCAGCCTGATTAGCGAGGCTCGACGCCATGCCGACCGGGTCGTTGCCAGCATCTTCGTTAATCCGACCCAGTTCGGCCCCAGCGAAGACTTTGATAGCTACCCCAGAACGCTGGCCACAGACAGCGAACAGCTCTCCGCAGCCCACTGTGACCTGCTATTTGCTCCCTCCGTGGACGAGATGTACCCGGAAAAGAACCGAACCTGGGTAGACGTTGACGACCTTGGTGATCATCTCTGCGGCGCCAGCCGCCCCGGGCACTTTCGCGGTGTCAGCACGGTAGTCAGCAAGCTCTTCAATATTGTTCTGCCAGACATTGCCTGCTTCGGCGAGAAGGACTTCCAGCAATTGGCCATTATTCGTCGAATGGCCCAGGACCTGTTCTTCCCGGTGCGCATTATTGGCGTTGCCACGGCCCGAGAAGCCAATGGTCTGGCCATGAGTTCCCGCAACGGTTACCTCAGTGAGACCCAGAAACAGCAGGCAGGCGCTATTTGGGCCACCCTGAGCGCCCTGAAAACAGCCATATCCAGAGGGGAACGGGATTATCCGGCCTTGGTCCAACAAGGTACAGAGAAGCTATCTCAGGCGGGTTTTAGCGTGGATTACCTGACTATTAGCAATGCCGACACCCTGGCACCAGCCGCTTTGCCGGACAGCCGTCTGGTGATTGCCGTAGCGGCCAGGCTCGGCACAACGAGATTGATAGACAATGTCACCCTGTCAATTGCACGTGACCAGTGATTCATGGATACTGGCGCCCCATTTTTGGTACCAATGCCTTAGCAGGAAGCTCGCTCATCCGGTTGGAAACCTGCTGTAAACCATGGGTAGCTGAGAGAGGAATTAACCATGCAGTGCACTATGCTCAAAGCCAAGCTGCACCAGGCCCGCGTCACCCATGCGGAGCTGGAATATGAGGGTTCCTGCGCTATCGACGGCAACTTGCTCGATATGGCCGGCATTCTGGAATACGAACAGATTCAGATTTATAACGTCGACAACGGCGAACGTTTCACCACCTACGCAATCCGTGGTGAAGAAGGCTCACGAATGATTTCCGTCAACGGTGCTGCGGCTCACAAAGCGGGCCCCGGTGATCGAGTAATTATTTGCGCCTATGCCAACTATAGCGCGGCAGAACTGATCAACTTCAAACCCCGTCTGGTATATCTGGCAGAAGGCAATGAAGTGAAAGGTGCCAGCAATGCCATTCCTGTGCAGGTCGCCTGACAAAGCTGCATCGTCAAACGACACAGCTCCTCATAAAAAAACGCCGACATTATTAATGTCGGCGTTTTTTTATGAGGAGCTGTCCTTAAAACAAGACCTTTGGCTAAAACTCTGACCATATGACTAGGCAGGGAAGATTGACTCTGTCATATACCCAACGCAGACTTTTCAGAGATTCTTCAGGGTAATATCGCCCTGCCTCAGAGTAAAAACCATGGATTTCACGAAACCCTCTTTTATGGTAATGCCGCTACTAAGCCTTTTTATGCTAACCCTCGCCGGGTGTGGCGGCGGCGGTGATTCAGACAGCGGCGCCCGCGCACCGGACTCCATTATCGGCTACACGCTAGTACAAACAATTCAGGAAACCAATGTACTCAGCAGCACTGCAACCAGTCAGTTTTTACAACCCGGAGACACTCTGACCTATCGATTTATCGATAGTACGACGATTCAGGGGGAGGGCTTTAACGTTGTCCCCACCACCGGCTGGAGCTACTCCACAAGCGGCAGTAGCGCCACCGTAAATCTGCGCTATCAAGCAGGAGATGTGGAGGACGAATTAAACTTTACCTCAGAGCTTGGAGGCACCTTTTCCGGGATACACGAGCTTTTCTCCACTGGCGCACGAGTGAATTATAAAGGCACGTTCCGGATTTCCGGTGGCAGCTCAAGCGATACAGGAGGCTCAGATAATACCGGTGGCGGGTCAAGCTCTGCCTGCGAAACCAACAATACGGGCTCTTTCACCGTATATGTGTCCGCATCCAACCCAAATCCACCGGTCACAGTAACCGTTGCCGGGCTTGGAACCCGTTCCACCTCGCAATACTTCCCAAGCGGTTCACCAACCTGCGGTTCATCCGTATCCGGGGCGATGACTTTTTCCAATGTGGCTGCTGGCTCCTATAGCGTTAGCGCAAGCGACAATGGTGGCGGCGTAACCTGGGGCCCGGGGGTCAGCACAATCCCCAAATGTGGTTGCCGGCTTCTTGAATTACAGTAAACCCGTTCTCTCGGGGGGGCTAGCCGCTGCAATATTGCTGACTATTGCAATAATGGCTGCCCGCCCCGGGGGTATACCTGAAAATCAATCCGAGCTGGCCGAGGACATCTCCGCCGTTACCTCTCCTCGCACTGCCGCACCGCAAACCACGACAAACGATAGCCCTGCGCCACAGTACGGGGCCCCATCGAAGCCGCACCTAACTCACTTCGACTTCAATCAGTTTGATCAGGCTTTCCGGGCATTGCTCGGCCAGCATCAGGCGCCGCCCCATGATTTATTCAGCCAGCTTTACGACCCTGAAGCTTACATTGAATCACTACGAGAGCTCACCGTTAACCGGCCCGCCAAAGCCGAAGAGATGAAAGGCTCCAACACAGGCACACCCTCGCTTCGCATTGGTAGTCATATCGATCCTGAGACCGGAGAGTTACAGGAAATCAGTAATGTGGATCAACTACCCGCCACGCTCACAATACTGCTGGAAATTGCCGATAATCAGTACCTTCAATACATGCTGGTTCGCTGGATTGATACGGGTAACAACGCGGTCATCGGCGTTGAGCTGATTGCCGGCAGCGGCATCGGCGGCTCGCAAATTTTTACCACTGAGCCCAAACCACCAAACGAAGGCGGCCATTATCGCGTCGAAGTGTTTGACGCAGGAGAAAGCCTTGAGTGGATTGCCGGAGGCTCTATTGCCATAGAACGTCTGGGCCGCAGTATTATGACCGCCTCCCCTCAGATAAAATCTGAATAACGCCTGACTCGCCACTTCCTCGACAGCCCCCATGGATACCTTTATCTTCTGAGCTCAGCGCTCTTTGTTTTTGGCTATTTCTTGCCCGCAAAGAGCTAAAAATACCGTACAAACACCAACGGGAGCGATCATGTCCAGCAGCACACTGTATCCGGTTCCAGAGAGCACAAAGCGTGAGGCACTGATTGATCGTGCCACCTACGAGGCCTGGTACCGCGAGTCTCTGGATAGCCCGGATACCTTCTGGGCAGCGCGTGCCAACGAGTTGCTCAGCTGGATTCAGCCTTGGGACTCCGTGCATAGTGGCGACTTCAGCAAGGGAGACGCTCGCTGGTTTGATGGCGGCACGTTGAATGTCAGCGCCAATTGCATTGATCGCCACCTTGATACGCGGGCCGACCAAACGGCCATTATCTGGGAAGGTGATGACCCAGACCAATCACAGCACATCAGCTATCGAACACTGCATGAACAAGTCTGCAAACTGGCTAATGTACTGAAAACCCGCGGCGTTAAAAAAGGTGATCGGGTTTGCATTTATATGCCCATGATTCCTGAAGCTGCCTACGCCATGCTGGCCTGCACCCGCATCGGCGCGGTTCACTCAGTAGTGTTTGGTGGTTTCTCGCCGGAGGCTCTGAAAGATCGCATTCTGGACGCCGATGCCCGCGTACTGATTACCGCCGACGAAGGCGTCCGCGGCGGCAAAACCATTCCCCTGAAAACCAATAGTGATGCAGCGCTGGTGCACTGCCCCGATGTTCATACCTGCCTGACCGTCAAACGCACGGGCGGCAATATCGACTGGCAGGATGGTCGTGATGTCTGGTACCACGAAGCGATTCTTCAAGCAGACACCCATTGCGCACCGGAGCCCATGGCAGCAGAAGATCCGTTATTTATTTTGTATACCTCCGGCTCCACCGGCAAACCCAAAGGGGTGCTCCATACCACTGCCGGATACCTGCTCGGTGCTGCACTGACCCACAAATATGTATTCGATTATCACGATGGCGATATTTACTGGTGTACCGCTGACGTGGGCTGGGTAACCGGTCACAGCTATATTGTTTATGGCCCGCTGGCTAATGGCGCCATTACTCTGATGTTTGAAGGTGTGCCCACCTACCCGGATGCATCACGCTTCTGGCAGGTTATCGACAAACACAAGGTGAATATTTTTTATACGGCCCCCACCGCCATTCGCGCCCTGATGGGGCTTGGCGACGGACCCGTGAAAAAAACCTCCCGCGCTTCACTGAAGTTGCTTGGCAGCGTTGGCGAACCGATTAATCCGGAAGCCTGGGAGTGGTACCACCGAGTAGTGGGCGAAGAACGCTGCCCCGTAGTTGACACCTGGTGGCAAACAGAAACCGGCTCAATTCTGATCTCACCGCTACCCGGCGTTACCGACCTGAAACCCGGCTCGGCCACTCTGCCCCTGTTCGGTGTGGAACCGGCACTGATGGATGAAAACGGCAATGAGTTAAGCGGCGCCGTGAGCGGTAATCTTGTGCTGAAGCGTAGCTGGCCAAGCCAGATTCGCAGCGTCTATGGCGATCACCAACGGATGATTGAGACTTATTTTTCCACCTATAAAGGCACTTATTTTACCGGTGATGGCGCACGACGCGATGAAGACGGTTACTACTGGATCACTGGCCGTGTTGACGACGTACTGAATGTTTCCGGCCATCGCCTTGGCACCGCCGAAGTAGAATCTGCCCTTGTTCTGCATGTCGCCGTTGCTGAAGCGGCCGTGGTGGGCTACCCCCACGACGTTAAAGGTCAGGGTATTTATGCCTATGTATCACTGATGAGCGGCGTCGAGGCCAACGAGCCTTTACTGAAGGAATTGCGTGATTTTGTTAGCAAGGAGATTGGCGCCATCGCCAAACCGGACCTGATTCATTTTGCTCCGGGTCTGCCGAAAACCCGCTCTGGCAAAATCATGCGTCGCATCCTACGGAAAATTGCTGCCAACGAACTTGATACTTTGGGAGACACATCCACACTGGCCGACCCCAGCGTAGTTGATCAACTTATTTCCGGGCGCATGAACAGCTAAAACTGTGTCGCCTTACGAAAAAAAGCACCTCCGAATATCCCCCAAGGATCCAGGGGGTTATTCAGAGGCGCTTTAATCAGAAGGTTATTTCTGAGCGTAAGAATCAATAATCTGATTCAACGTTTTACTGGGACGCATGGCATTACTTACCTTATCCGGGTTCGGCAAATAGTAGCCCCCCATGTCGACAGGATGACCCTGGACTTCCAGCAGCTCAGCAAGAATGGCTGACTCATTATCGGCCAGCGCTTTTGCCAAACTCTCAAAATGCACCTTAAGATCCGGATCTTCATCCTGCGCGGCCAGCGCGCGGGCCCAATACAGAGCCAGATAAAAGTGGCTACCCCGATTGTCCAGCTCGCCAGCCTTACGCGATGGCGACTTATCCTCATCCAGAAAGACTGCCGTTGCCTGATCCAGAGTTTTGGCAAGAATGCTGGCGCGCTTGTTGCCGGTTTTATCGCCCAAGTCTTCCAGCGACACCATCATGGCCAGAAACTCACCAAGGGAGTCCCAGCGCAGATGATTCTCCTCGAGAAACTGCTGCACATGTTTCGGCGCAGAGCCACCAGCACCCGTTTCAAATAATCCCCCGCCAGCCAGCAACGGTACAATCGACAGCATTTTGGCGCTGGTTCCCAGCTCCAAAATCGGGAAAAGATCCGTTAGATAATCGCGCAACACATTTCCGGTGACGGAAATCGTGTCCTTACCACGCAGCAATCGCTCCATGGTGTGTCGGATCGCCTGATCCAGCGACATAATGCTGATATCCAGGCCTTCGGTATCATGATCCTGCAGGTAACGCTGCACTTTTTGAATCATCTGCGCATCATGGGGACGCTCGGAGTCCAACCAGAACACTGCAGGCATGCCGCTTAGACGGGCACGCTGTACCGCCAGACGAACCCAGTCACGAATAGGGGCATCCTTGGTCTGACAAGCTCGCCAGATATCCCCCTTCTCCACCTGATGCTCGAAATAGACCTCACCGTCTTGTCCTACCACCCGCACCGTGCCATCTTCCGGCAGCTCAAAGGTTTTATCATGGGAGCCATACTCTTCTGCCTGTTGAGCCATCAAGCCCACATTCGGTACGGTACCCATAGTGCGCGGATCGAAAGCATCATGGTGCTTACAGAAGTTAATCACTTCCTGATAAATAGTGGCGTAGGTACTTTCCGGAATAACCGCCTTGGTATCCTTGAGCTTGCCATCAGTGCCCCACATTTTACCGCCCGCACGGATCATGGCGGGCATTGAAGCATCCACGATCACGTCGCTGGGCACATGCAAGTTAGAGATACCACGCTCAGAGTCCACCATTGCCATTTCCGGGCGATGGGCGTAACAGTCGCGAATATCTTCTTCAATTTCAGCGCGCGTAGAATAAGAAAGGCCTGAAATTTTTTGATAAAGATTACTCAGGCCGTTTTTAGGATTAACACCAATTTCTTCGAAAAGATCATGGTGCTTTTGAAATACATCCTTGAAAAACACTGTTACCGCATGGCCAAAAACAATCGGGTGCGACACCTTCATCATGGTCGCCTTCACATGCAAGGAGAACAGCAAACCTGCCTTACGCGCACCCTCCATTTCCTCTTCAAGGAACTGCCGTAGGGCTTTAACGCTCATGAACATGGCATCTACCACTTCACCTTCCAAGACCGGCGTCTTCTCCTTGAGCACAATGGTACGACCATCTTTGGTCACTAGCTCAATGCGCAGCACATCAGCCTTTTCCATGGTGCGCGACAGCTCACCATGATAAAAATCGCCAGCGCGCATATGTGCTACATGAGTGCGAGATGCCTGGCTCCATTTGCCCATGGAGTGAGGATGTTTCTTGGCAAAATTCTTCACCGCCGTAGATGCTCGACGGTCTGAATTGCCTTCGCGAATGACCGGATTCACTGCACTACCCAATGCCTTCGCATAACGGGAAAGAATCTCCCGTTCTTTATCATCAGCTGGCTCATCCGGATAGTCCGGGATCGGATATCCCTGGGACTGCAGTTCGCTAATAGCATTTTTCAACTGAGGAATAGAAGCGCTGACATTAGGCAGCTTAATAATATTAGCTTCGGGTTGAAGCGTCATTTTTCCTAATGCGGCAAGGTTATCCGGAACACGTTTATCTTCGGGCAGGTAGTCGGGAAACAGGGCCAGCACTCTTGCCGCCAGCGAAATATCCACAGGCTCAACATCAACCCCGGCAGCGCGAGTAAAGACATTCAGGATGGGCAAAAATGAATAGGTAGCAAGGGCAGGCGCTTCGTCAGTCTGGGTATAAATAATCTTTCGCGTTTCAGTCGTCATTTTCCGCCTCTAATCCAACAGTAGAAATAGAAGATTGCCCCGGCTCAACCCCGGAAGCGCTCCGCAGTGTCTCTGACCTCTTTAAGCATCAATGTTTCCCGATGTATAGACTGTCCCATAGAGGATGCCTTGCGCGCCATGACCATTTCATTATGGTGAATGGCATCATTCAGGCTTACCCACTGTGGCACCATGCCATTGGCCTGCTCATAGGGCTCCAGGCGAGTCTCCCCGAGCTGCCGATGAACCTGACAGTGGAAAAAATGGGAACGCATATACATCAGGTCATACTCAGGTTTCCAATGGGGGCGATACTCATCCAGAAACCCATAGTGGCTAAGCACCTGGATATCACGAGCGCCGGTTTCTTCTTCCAGCTCCCGCTGCAACCCGGTTTCCAGATTCTCCCCGTCATCAATCCCGCCGCCAGGGAAGCTGAAATCATCGTATCGCTGGGTATACAGCAGCAGAATCTCATCGCCGTCGAGCACAATGCCACGGGCCGCCGTGCGACGCAGAACCCTGCTGGATGCCAGATTCACCTCCGGGTGAGTCAATGTGTGCAGCAATCGCATAAACTTGGGCTCCATCAGCTCCAAACAATAAACCCCGGCATGCCGGGGTTTATTGTTTGTCACGTGCCACAGCCTTCCCGGATCAGGCTTGGCTGGCTTCGAGCTGAGCTTCTTTCATAGACAGCTTGATACGACCACGCTGGTCAACGTCAAGCACCTTGACCTTGATCATATCGCCTTCCTTAACGTAATCGCTGACCTTCTCGACCCGCTCCTGAGCGATCTGCGAGATATGCAGCAAACCTTCAGTACCCGGCATAATTTCAACAAAGGCACCAAAATCCACCACGCGGGTCACACGGCCTTCGTAAATTTCACCCACTTCCGGCTCGGCGGTAATGGCTTCAATACGGCGCACCGCATCTTGCGCGGATTCACGGGTAGCACCATAAACCTTGATGGTGCCGTCATCATTGATGTCGATGTTAGCGCCAGTCGCTTCAGTGAGGCCACGAATAGTAGCGCCGCCCTTACCAATCACGTCACGGATTTTCTCGGCGTTGATTTTCATGGTAATCAGGGTCGGGGCATTTTCACTCAGCTCCGTACGCGGTGCCGACATGGTTCTGGCCATTTCGCCCAGAATATGCAGACGGCCTTCACGGGCCTGATTCAGTGCCACTTCCATGATTTCTTCGTTGATGGAATCAATTTTGATATCCATCTGCAGCGCGGTCACACCCTTCTCAGTACCCGCCACTTTGAAGTCCATGTCGCCGAGGTGATCTTCATCGCCAAGAATATCGGACAGTACGGCAAAGCGTCCGTCTTCTTCCTTCACCAAACCCATGGCAATACCTGCCACTGGCGCCGTGATCGGTACACCAGCATCCATCAGCGCCAGAGAGG
>PGZG01000278.1 GCA_002840115.1 Gammaproteobacteria bacterium HGW-Gammaproteobacteria-14
TCCGACGCCATAATGGCTTTCTCAATAACCGGAATCAGGCTCTTGTCGAATGCCGAGATAACCAGCGTACGGCCATCTTCCACTGACACGTTGGCGGCCTGCCGTAGCGGAGTATCGACACCGTAATATTGCACACTAATGGTATCCAGCAAACTCGGACTGGCACGCCCAGTACGTACTTTTTTAAATGCCGTGTCCAGAGACTCAAGGCTCTTCTTCATGCGGCTTTCCGCATCCTGCTTGATGTCATCAATCATTGCTTTTTCCCTCTTTTCTAATACGTCGCCGTCAGGCGGATTCCACCAGAGTGCCCTCACTGCCACCCAGCATCAGGTTCAACAGCGCCCCCTTCTTGTTCATATTAAACACCCGTAACGGCATATCATGATCACGAACCAGACAGATGGCGGTCAGATCCATAACGCCCAGTTTGCGAGCCAACACTTCGTCATAGCTCAAACGATCATATTTGACAGCTTTCGGATTTTTTTCCGGATCAGAATCGAACACGCCATCGACCTTGGTGGCTTTGAGTACCACATCCGCACCAATTTCTATACCGCGCAAGCAAGCGGCGGAATCGGTGGTAAAAAAAGGATTGCCGGTGCCGGCACAAAACACCACCACCTCACCATTCTTGAGATAGCGAATCGCATTACGATGATCGTAGTGCTCTACCACACCACTCATCGGGATTGCCGACATCAGTCGGGTACGAATATTGGAACGCTCCAGCGCATCTCGCAGCGCCAGACCATTCATCACCGTCGCCAGCATGCCCATGTGGTCACCTGCCACCCGATCCAGACCGGAGGCCTGCAATGCGGCACCACGGAACAGGTTGCCCCCACCGATAACCAGCCCCACCTGAACACCGATGCCAACCAACTGACCAATCTCAATGGCCATGGCATCCAGCACCTTGGGATCGATACCGAATCCCTCGTCTCCGGCCAGCGCCTCACCGCTCAGTTTCAACAAGATCCGGTTGTAACGGGGGGAGCGATCGCTTGCTGCGGCCATGGTTCGGTCTCCGGGTCGGCTGAGGGGTGCAATTGGGGGCGGATTCTAGCCTGATTATCGCCGCAAGTCCCTACCGAGATCCCCGCTGAAGACAATGCCGTGACGAGAAACCCATCCCGGAATCCCGGAATAACGATCCACAGACCTTAGCTCACTGGTGCCCGGGCATGGCCAACACCCGGACCCGCAGCGCTCTGCCCTTGATCTTGCCTGTACTGAGCCGCTTTAGCGCCTGATCAGCCGCGTCCCGGTGTACCGCCACAAACCCCTGTTGATCGGTAATCGTGATCTTTCCCACCTGATCTGCAGACAGGCCGGCTTCCTTGGTCAGGGCCCCCAAAACATCGCCTGGCCGTAACTTGTCCTTGCGGCCTGCGGCGATCCCGAGGGTAACCATGGTTGGCTCTAGCACACCGCCAGCTCTTGGTTTGAGGCTACTCAGTGGGTGCCAGGAAAGGCTACCTGCAAAATGGGTTTCAATCGCCCGCGCCCGGTGCAGCTCCGCAGGCGCTACCAAACTAACTGCCAGGCCTCGCTGGCCGGCGCG
>PGZG01000046.1 GCA_002840115.1 Gammaproteobacteria bacterium HGW-Gammaproteobacteria-14
CTCTGCGGTATCAGCAGATTGCGGTCTGTTCCTGCCACGTGCGGGGTTCGCAGATAACGTTGTTGATCGAGAACCCGTAGGCAGCGGCCACCAGGCCGCAGGCCGTCTCTGGTTTTTTACCGAAGTCGCAGAAGGCACAGGGGAGACATTGCAACACCAGTGGTACCGCAATGGAGCAGAGGACGCGCTGATTCGTCTGCCCGTGGGCGCCGCCAGTTGGCGCACCTGGTCCAGTCGCCAGATTGAGGATGGTAGCCAGTATAGCGTTCGCGTCACCACAGCCTCTGGCTGCGACCTTGGCGAATACGCATTAACCGATCACGAACCTGCCCGGATCCCACCCCAAACCCGTCAGGCGCGAAGCCAGAATCTGGACCAGCTCTCTTCCGATATAGAAAAAATACTATCAGAAGCCCACGATGCGCTGGCAAAGCAAGATATTCCTGGCGCCCGCCTGCACATACGTCTGGCTCAGGAAAATGGCAATAACTCTCCAGCCTTGCAGCGTTTTCTGGAGCAGGAGCTGGCTTTGGCAGAACTGGCAAGGGAAGTCGATAACGACAATCTGTATCTGGCGAGTGGCAGAATCGAGCGCCTTGCCAGCCAGCCACTCAGCGGCGCTTCTCTAGTAGCTTTTAATCAGCTCAAGCAACGCTGGAGCCAACGACGAGAAGAGCTGCATCAGGAAACCCGGGGTCGTTTAATGGCATTGCAACGCTCGCTTAACACCATGCCCGCCACTGTTAACTGCGAAGCTCCCGTCGTCGATAGCCTCTGGCTACCGGAACCGGAAGCACAGTGGCTCAGCGTAACAGAACAACAGGCCAACGCGGGCCTGCAAATCCTGTCATTGTTTGACCAGCGCACCGGCATGCTCCACCAGGTGGAGCGTCCCTGTCGCCAGCTATGACAGAGGCACGCTCTACGGCTCTGTCAGAGAGGATCGATGGAGAGATGGCTGATATCCGGGTTTACCGGAGGCTTTTCTGCTTTTTTCTCGCCCATATCCGAGCCCGGCGGCGCCACGCTCAAGTGACTCACATCGGGCACCATAGGCGGCGGCATATCTTTAGTCTGAGCCATATCCGCACCAGCAGGAGCGACTTCAAAGGGGCCGCTAAACCCCGTGCCCCCGGTACGAATAGTGCCCACGGTTTCCATGCTGCCAGACTGAAATACCGGTGCTGAATCTGTCGTGGCTGAAGGCGCAGATGCCACAGGGGCAGCCGGAGGTTTTGCGGGTGCCGCCGGTCTCTCCTCCGCAGGCGCGGTCTCAACGGGTTCCGCACCCACTCGCTCAAGATCACAAAGCGCTCCGGCCTGCTTCATCACCGCCCGGAATTTCATAGCCGTGGCCTGATCCGCATCCTTCTTGACCACCACCCGCTTACCGCTGAACAAGGCCTCCACCTTGGCCATATCCATACGAAATGCCGCCGCCAGGTTTTCACGAACCTTGGCCTGATCAGCGCCATTAACGATCTCTCCGGCGAACACCACATTAAAACGTGCGTCAGTCATGGGTCTTTCCAGCCACTCATGTCGGTTTGACGGACAAGCGCCCGCGTCTTAATTAGCAAGCATGCCTACAGAGTAGGACGAGGCGGCTTCTCAGGCAATCCGTGCCGCCGCCTGCTCCGCCAGTGCGGCGATGGTACGCGACGGGTTCAACCCCAGCGCCGTGGGCACCACAGCGCCATCCATGACAAACAAGTTGGGGTAACCGAACACCTCACCACGATCATCCACCACACCCTGAGCTGCCGTATCCGCCATATTACAGCCGCCCAGCGGGTGCGGTGTCACCAGATTGCGGAACCAGCGCCAGGTGGCTGGCGTGGTGGCCTCTCCGCCGGTGGCTTCGGTCAGCTTGATATGCATATCCGCCAGCCCCTGGACCGCCTGTTCCGCCTTGCGGTAGTCCCAAGCCAGTTTCAGGCGATCCTTACGCCAGGGCGTCAACCAACGTCGCCCCAGAGAAAACTCACCGCCGGGCTCATCCACCGCCTGACCAAACCAGGGCATTAACCGCCGGGCCGGATCACTACGATCCGAAGTGCGCATCAAAGCCCGCGCTGCACGGGTATTACGCAGCCGATAATGGCGGCTGCCCTTTTCCATCAAATTGCCAAGCAAATCCGGGAAGCCGCCATCCTCCACAAAAAAACGGGCGCCACCTTCACTACCATCAAGAAAGTCGATGGCTGCAGAAATCGTCGGTCCTCGGGTTGGCGAAATCTCCCGATCCGCATACCAGGCCGGGGTCAGAAAATCGCCGTTGGAGGTCCAACCCTTGCCCAACATGGCGCTCAGTTTAGGCAGGGTCCGGTACTGATCCCGGCAACGCAGCAACAACTCCGTAGAGCCAACACTCCCGGCGCTAATCACCACCCGTTCCGCCTGCAACCGGATATCCCGGCGACCCTCCAGATCTCGAACCTGCAGCTCATAGCCCCCGGCCACAGGCGTAATACAGCGCACCTGATGCAACGCCCGAACCTGAGCACCATGACGCTCTGCATCCGCCAGATAATTAAGATCAAGCGTGTTTTTCGCCTGCACCGGACAGCCAATATCACAGTTGCCGCAGTGAATGCAGGTTCCTTGAGAGCGCCCCTGAGCATTGATCCAGGTTTTGGAGTGACGGCTGTCATGGGGTCGCTCCAGACCATAGTGCCACTGCGGATCAAAGGTGACCGCCTGAGGCACCAGAGAAAAACGATCCGCCGCACCAATTTTAGCGGCGGCCTCCTGCATCAGCCGGGTACGCGGGGTCAACTGATTTTCCGGCAATGTCTGCACCGCCATCATCTGACCGACGGTGTCGTAATGGGGTTTGAGGCTGTCGTAACGAATAGCGGCGGGCCAGCCCTTCTCAAACGTTTCCGGTTTGGCCTCGATGGAAACATTGGCATAGATCAAAGATCCGCCACCAACACCGGCCCCCAATGCCACGCTCATATCACCGAAGTAACGGAAGTCCAGCCAGCCATTACGACGCTCCGGCGCCTGCTCATCCCATAACCAGTGACGCTTGCTAACGCTGGGATAATCGTTCGGGGTCCAACGGCGGCCTCGCTCCAGCACCAAAACGCGGGCACCTTTTTCTGCCAGCCGGCAGGCCATCACCGCACCGCCAAAGCCGCTACCGATAATGATCGTATCGAAATCGCTCATATCACATCCCTGTAAAGACAATATTTTTCATAGGCTTGCAATATAGTCTTAAGGTGGCTTATTGGCTATAGATTGAAATAACTTCCATAATGGGATAATTGGTTAATGAGATAAACTGATAATTAGATAAGTTAAACTATAGATGAGCTAATACTTCTTTAAGTAGATAATGATAAAAATCTAAACACGCGGAGCATCAGCCGAGCCGGAGCGTTACCGTGAAGCAAATCGATTTTGTATCGACAGGTAAAGAGCCATCCACTGCCCCCCAGGGCAAACGGATTGGCAAGCGTCGCCAACGGGCCACAGGCCCACGGGAGAACCACCGGCGACTGACAGCGGACATTCCCGCCGACCTGCACAAACGACTAAAAATGCAGGCACTGATGGAAGAATGCACCGTGACGGATATTATTATCGAAGCCAGCCGCGCCTGGCTTGCCAATCGCTGATCGCAGCAACCCACAGGACAGGAAGCCCCTATGAGTACACGTATTCTCATTATCGGTAGTGGTGCAGTGGGCGCAGCATTTGGCCACCATCTGGTGCAGGCTGGCTGTCAGGTCAACTACCTGGTGCGCAGCCGCAAGAGCAGTAACAGTGTGATGCCACGTGAACTTCATCGGTACCGCTTTCCGTCGGATGCGCTGGACTCTGACTGGCTGAAAAAGCAACTCTCAGTATTTGATAGCGACACTCCGCTCATCAGTTGGACGCCGGACTTTGGCGACCACGCCCGGCTGGCTGCCATTTACCCGGGCCCAGTACAACATGGCCTGATCGGCTTAATCAGCTTCCATACGCCCCTGCCAGGCACCAGCCAACCCGGTGATGGCTTTGGCTATTTACTACCGCCCCGCTCCGCTGTTCTGGATAACAGCCGTGCAGGGCAACAGGCCGCCGCATTACTCCGAGCTGGAGGAATGCCTTCGGCATCGATAGACCATCTGGATTGGTTTGGCGCTCGCGCCACGGCACTGAATATCAATGCCATTGCGGCACTAGAGATCTGTGACTGGTCATTACGGGAGGTGCGTCGCAGCGTCCATCTGCAAACCGCCTGCGCCGCCGCCAGAGAGGCCATCATCATTAGCGCGGCCTACCTGAACCGGGATGCAGGGCTAGCCGCACAACTCCCGCGCCCTTTACTACTCAAGACTCTGACAGCACTAGCCCCCAAAGTGATGCCATTCCCTCTGGAAACCTATCTGAAATATCACTTCAGCAAGGTCGGTGAACAAACCCGGATGATGCTGGACAACTGGATTAGAGAAGGGACATCCCGCAGCCTCCCAGTGGGCGCACTGAGCGAGCTACGACAGCAATTGACCGACGGCCCAAAGGCCGGGGCCTAAGGCACTTCTGAATAACTCCCTGGGGTCTCTCTGGCGTTATTCAGAGGCACCCTAGCCTTCACGCCGGGGATTGGTGCCCAGATGCTGCTCTCCACGAGCACGGGCCAGATCAATCTGGCGCTGCCGCTCAGCAAAACGCTGGCGCTGCTCCAATGAGTATTCATCGACACACTTGGGACAAGACACGCCACGCTGATAATGGGGAGATAACTTATCTTCTTCGGAAATCGGTCGCCGACAAGCATGGCACTGATCATAGCTACCCGGCTGCAAATCGTGATCCACCGTCACACGCTCATCAAAAACAAAACATTCGCCCTGCCACAGGGATTTATTTTTCGGCATCTCTTCCAGATATTTCAAAATACCGCCCTTCAGGTGATACACCTCGCCAAAACCCTGCTGCTTGAGATACGCCGTAGATTTCTCGCAACGAATACCTCCGGTGCAAAACATCGCCACCCGAGTATGTTTTTCCGGGTCCAGATGCTCTCGCACATAGTCAGGGAACTCACGAAAACTACGGGTATGGGGATTCACCGCACCAACAAAGGTGCCCACCTCATATTCATAATCATTACGGGTATCAACCAGCAATGTTTGCGGATCACTAATGACCTGGTTCCATTCTTCCGGTGTCAAATAGGTACCCACCACTTGAGTGGGATCCACATCCTCAACCCCCATGGTGACGATTTCTTTTTTGAGTTTTACCTTGGTGCGCAAAAAAGGATGGGTATCTACCAACGACTCTTTATGTTCCAGAGCTACGAAGCGTGGATCACTACGCAGCCAATCAAGCACCGCATCCACATCCTCACGACGTCCGGAAATCGTGCCGTTAATACCTTCGTGAGCCAGCAGCAAGGTGCCATGCACATCCTTCGCTAGCATTAAATCCAGCAATGGTTCACGCAGGTCGGCAAAGTTTTCCAGACGAACAAAGTGATAGAGCGCGGCAACAACAATGGACATTGAGAATAACCCCGATCAGGAACAGACGATGCCAATATCAGAGACCATTTCCACCACGACAAGCCGGTGATGCAGCAGCATCAGCGCCCCGAGCGGCCCACTCCTGCGGCGTAAAGGTATGCAGTGCCAACGCATGAACCGGCCCCGCCAGCTCCGCCGCCAGCAACGCATAAATAGCCTGATGCCGTTTCACCGGCAGCAACCCGGCAAACGCTTCTGACACCACCACCAAACGAAAGTGGGACTCGGACCCGGCGGGCACATTGTGCATATGGCTCTCATTGGTCAGCTGCAATTCTGACACAGCCATGCCTTCGCGAACCTTGCGCTCGATCAATGCCGCCACACTCATACTGTCTCCGCCCATCATAATACGTCGGTTTTTCACATCGAAAGGACACCCGCCTTCCGGCATCCACGCAAACGGCGGGCATTGTAGCCGATCCACTCGTCGTCGCGGGAACCGTTCAGGCAGGAGCCGGAATAATATCGCGCCAAAACGTTTCTCTTGGCGCAGACATCAGCGATGTCATGGATTCACCGGGACCAAATGTCCGGGCCTGCCGCTGCTCTCGCCATAGCGGCCACCCCGGCTCGCCATGTTGCGCGAAACCACCCCAGGCGTTCATCACCTGCTCCGACAAAGCCGCCGCAACGGCGCCTCCTCCGGTAAAAATCTGCCCTGCCGGCGTATCCGTCAGCCCAAACACCATCGGCACATCCGATACATGACAAGCCCCCAGCGGCATACCAAACGCCTCCACCTCATGGGCGAAACGAAATCCCCAGGCGGCACCACCGGCGGCGGCATGAGCATCCAGCAAACGCACCGTGGGCACCCGGAAAGTCCGATCCGTTTCCAGCGCGCTTACCGTATCCATCAAACCACGACGAGGATTAATGACCAGCTCCTGCTGGTACAAATCGAAGGCTTGCTGCGCCCGGCCTGGCAGTTGACGGTTCATCCGTCGCAGAATCTCTGCCGTGTCAAAAGCCAGAAAACGATCGGCGCCAACCCCCCCATTAAACGGTGGCGCAAACTGGAACAGATGCCACTCGTCTTCACAAACCCCCGCCATCAGCTCTTTATCTGCGGCGCAGCCCGCAGCGATAGCCTCCACCGGTGATTGCGGCAGGAAATCACCATCCACCACCGGCATATAGACCATCCCGAACTGAGGAGTGCTCTTGCGCAACCCTCGATCAACCACCAAACGCATTGCCGCCAGCTGTGCTTTCACAAAGGGTTTGGCCTCCGTATTGCGAAGCCGATCAGATACTCCGCCCTCCCCTGGCAGGGCCGCCAGCAATGCCTCTGTTACTCGGCTGGCCTGATCCGGCGCCAATACAAAATCCGCTGCACCGGACTGCACAATAGCGCGCTGAAACAGGGACTTTGCCGCCGGTGTCGCCATCAACGTGGCGACACTAAAGCCACCCGCAGACTCGCCGAATACCGTTACCCGCGAGGGGTCACCGCCAAAAGCAGCGATATTTTCTTGCACCCATTGCAACGCCGCGACCTGATCGCGCAAACCGAGATTACTGTCAGCCTCCAGACCCGGCGCAACGTCATGAAACCAACCAAAACCCCAGGCCCCGAGACGATAGGTAATATTCACCACCACGACCTGTTGAGACGCCGCCAAACGGTGTCCCTGATAGAGCAGCTGCGACGGCGAACCACTGGTATAAGCACCACCATGAACCCATACCATTACCGGGAACGGCCCCTCTCCCTCCGGCGCCCAAACATTGAGATACAGGCAATCGTCACTGATCTGCTCCGTGCCCATTAACGGATTAGCCTGTTGCCAGGCCGCCGGCCGAAACGCATCAGCGACACGCACTCCAGCCCAGGGCGTTACGGGTTGTGGCGCACGAAACCGGTTTTCACCCATCGGTGGTGCCGCAAAAGGAATGCCCCGATATTCGCGCACGCCCTGTTTCTTCAATCCGGTCAGTTTGCCGGAAGCAATTTCAATCATCTCAAGCACTCCTGTCAGGCGGTGAAAGTTAGCAGGTTCAACAGACCTCGACGATGACCCTTTGTGAAGATCAGACATCGCCGGCAATCTGTTTAATTGTCAGACATTTTACAAAGTACATTTTTTCAACAGCGCTACACTGCGCCCTGCTCTCCGCTACGGCCATCCGCCGCTGCTCAGGAAGAGCATGGACATCACTTCATATCCCGAGGAGCACCCATGAGCGCCGTCAACGAAACCCTGAAAGATCTGCAAGCTCGCGCCGAGCAAACCCGTGACGAACTGAAGGCCAGCGTCGAAAAACTGGAGAAAGCCCTGCGTGGAGCGGCCACCCGTGTCGAGAACAGCGGCAAACAGTGGTTCGAGGAGCTGGTAAAAACCGGCGAGAAACTCAAGCAACAGCAGCAAAAAGCAACCACCAAGGCGAGCAAAAAAGCAGCGGCCGAAGCCAGCCGCCTGGAACAACTGGTTAACCGTGGCGTTGCTGCACTGGGCTTGCCGACCCGTGACGATGTCGCAGCACTGGAGAAAAAGCTGGCGGCCATGCAGCGCAAGCTGACCAAGCTGGAAAAATCTTCCGCCGCCTGAGACTTCAAGCCTCTGCAATCAGGCACCACCACCGGCGCGCCCAAGGCGCGTCGGCCGGTTCTACCTTGACTTTAATGCCACGCTTATCTTGACTGTGCATCGCCGTCGTTGATGATGCAGTCATGACCACACATAAAACTCCACAGACCTCCACAAGCATGCCGAACTTCGGCACCCTCAGTGTTGCCTCATTTTGGCTGGAATACCTGCTGGACGCCGCGCTCCATCAGGGCTGTGACCTATCCAGCGAACTGGTACGACTGGGTGTCACCGATGAACAACTGGAGTCGCCGCAGGCTCGAATCCCATTAAAAGTAGAGCATCAGCTATTACTAAAAGCCCTTCAGGAAACCGGAGACCCTCTGTTTGGCCTGCATATGGGAGAACGGATTCGCCCCCGGTTTATGGGCGAGCTGGGCTACGCCAGCATGTCCGGCACCAATCTGCGCCAGGCCATTGACTTGATGGTGCCGTTCCAACGAGTCACCACGGAATTTGCTGAAGCAGAAATCCTCCGTCAGGACGACCATGTCAATCTGCTCTGGCGCACCTCCTTTAATGAACCAGTCACAACTCGTCACCGGGTAGAGGCTTTCTTTGTCGGAGCAGTAACCTTTGGTCGCTGGATCAGTGGCACCGACGAAAACCCGGTGGCCGTGCATTTCCGTCACCCTTGCCCGGATTCCGGCGATCAGGAATACCAGCGGGTTTTTCGCTGCCCAGTGCATTTTGATCAGCCGGAGAATGTGCTGATTCTTGACCAGAAACTGCTCGACCTGCCGATGAAAGATGCGGACCCGGAAGTGCATCACATTATGCGCAACCGTTTGCAGCAGGCACTGACGCGCTATTTAGCCCGCGATAATTTACTCGATCAGGTACGCGCCGAAATTCGTCGACAATTAGAACGCACTATTCCGCAGGTGGAAAATGTCGCCGAAGGTCTTGATATGAAGCCCTGGACTCTGCGTCGTCGCCTACGCGCTGAAAACACCGACTTCTCTACGGTGCTGGAGGAAGAACGTCGCACGCTTGCCAGTGACTGGCTGATTCATAGCGAACGTTCGGTCAGTCAGATCGCAGCGGATCTGGGTTATTCCGAACAAAGCGCGTTTAATCGCGCCTTCAAACGCTGGTTCGACACTACTCCAGTGGCGTACCGCCAAGAGCAGCAAAAAAAGCGTTAGCGCTTTGAAAACCCAGGCTTTGCAGAACGCCTTGCTCCATTTTTTGCAGTCGGTTGACGAGCGGCGCTCGGCTTGCCTCGTCGAGCACGCTCGCCGGCATGAGGTGTTGCCGTTGGTTTGCGCGCTCTGCCTCCAGCCGTTCCAGGCACAGCGTCAATACGGCTAGCCTCTTCCGTTTTACTAGAGCTCGCCAACATACGGTCAATCACCGCCATTTCCGCCGGCGTCAACTCACGCCACTGGCCAGGCCGTAAACCACCCAGCCGCAGATTCATAACGCGCACCCGACGCAGTCGCATTACCTCATACCCCAAGTATTCCGCCATCCGCCGGATTTGCCGGTTCAACCCCTGGGTTAGCACAATATTAAAGGTATCTGTGGAAATCTGGCGTACCTGACAAGGCTTGGTCATTGTGTCGAGAATGGGGATGGGAGCGGACATACGACGAACAAAATCATTTGCCAGAGGACGATCCAGCGTCACCACATATTCTTTTTCATGGGCGTTCCCGGCACGAAGGATTTTATTAACAATGTCGCCATCATTCGTCAGAAGAATCAGCCCCTCGGACGGCTTATCCAGGCGCCCCACCGGGAAAATACGCCCGCCGGGATAACGCACCGCATCAACGATATTGTCCCGGTCCCTTGGGTCCGTAGTACAGGTCACTCCCACCGGCTTGTTATAAATCAAATAAACGGCTGGCGGTTTGGCGCGTAACGGTTTGCCATTAAGGGTTACCTGATCACCATCAACCACCCGGGTTCCCATTAATGCAATCTGGCCATTAATTTTCACCCGCCCCTCTTCAATAAACCGATCCGCTTCGCGGCGTGAGCACACCCCGGTATCACTGATAAATTTATTCAGCCGGATACCCGGCACATCCGCTGACGTCATTTATACCTCTTGGGCATTTGGGCCATTATTGCGTGACAAATTAGCTAAAGTGGGCGCCGAAAAAGCGGCGTTTACTCTGCCCCAATGTTAAACCCTCTGCAGCTCCATCCATTAATGGACGGCGAACAGCGTGATACAGCGCGCCGTAACTCAGTGGCAGTGTTTTATAAAAAACCGCAGCCAATGGATGGATGCCGGCCAACTCCCGGCGCCAACGCTCAATATCATTGAGATAGGTGGCCACCACTGCCTCAGCCGACTGATCCTGACCAGACAAAATAGCCGCTGCCGCATACTGACCGCTCAACACAGCACCATAAATGCCTTCGCCCAGCAGTGGCTCCACAAAACCGGCAGCATCACCCACCAGCAACACGCGTCCCGCCGCCGCCAACCGTTGATGCGCCCAAGTTCCCAAAGGGAACCCCTGCACATTGGTCAAGGCATCACTACCCAATCGGCGGCGTGCATAATCCGCTAACGCATTGCGCGTCACCACCGCATCACGGGCCCGGCGAATATACAGCCCGACATTGACATGATCCCCCTTGGGGAACAGCCAACCGTAACCATCCTTTACAACGCCAAAATCAAATCGTGTAGGTGGGTAGTGGCTGCAGTGCTCTCTGGCCAACAAGCCTTCAATAGCCATGCCGCCAGAGCCGGCGCCACCACCAAAGGCCAATCTTCGCACCGTGCTATTAGCGCCATCAGCACCAATCAGCCAACGACAACGCAAATCGCCCTCACGGGTCTGCAATAACACTCCGTCAGCTTCGTAATGCAGCCCGGACAAACCTTTGATTTGACGAAAAAGAGTGCCCACCCGCTCGGCCTGTTGCCGACACAGGGCGTCCAGCTCCGGCCGATGGGTCATGACACAAACCGGAGATGCTGCTGCAAAACGGGTTTCCCGGCGTAGCCACAGGCTCATCTGCAAGGCGCTGACTTGCTCCCGAATCACGCTATCCAGAGGAAACCGATAAAGACGACGCGCTTTTTCTGTCACACCTCCGGCACAGGGCTTATGTGAAGTATCCAGGTACCGGTCCAGCAGGCAAACCGACAATCCAGCACAGGCAAGATCATAAGCTGCCGCGCACCCGGCCTGCCCGGCACCCACGATCACCACATCACCCTGCCAGTCCTGCTTCTGG
>PGZG01000279.1 GCA_002840115.1 Gammaproteobacteria bacterium HGW-Gammaproteobacteria-14
GAGCAGGCGGCGGATAAAGCGGATCATGGCGGGACTGCCAGTCATGCCGATTTTGATGGCGGCAAACTGCATGTCTGCCAGCAAGGCATCAGCTTGGCGTTGCAACAGGTCGATATTAACCAGCTCAAAGCCTCGAACATTCTGGCTGTTTTGAATGGTTAATCCGGTAATCAAGGTGGCGGCGAACCCGCCCAGGCTATGAATCGCCTCGATATCCGCATGGATGCCTGCTCCACCGGAAGGGTCATGGCCTGCGATCACCAGAATATTGGGCTTCATGGAGGACTCTCTCAGAAGGGCTTGATGATGGCGAGCAGGATCACGGCGATCAGAATCAGCACCGGCGCTTCATTAAACCAGCGATAGAACACGTGGCTCCGGGTGTTTTCGTCCCGAGCGAAGCGTTTCATGTAAACAAGACAGGCATGGTGGTAGGCAATCAAGAGCGCAACCAGAGCCAGCTTGGCATGCATCCAGCCCATTTTCAGCCAGACCGGATTGAGATAAAGCAACCAGACGCCCAGCGCCACCACGACAATCATTGATGGCGTCATAATGCCTCGATAGAGCTTGCGTTCCATTACCTTAAAGCGCTCGCGACTGATCGCATCCTCGGCCATGGCGTGGTAAACAAACAGGCGGGGAAGATAAAAGAGCGCCGCGAACCAGGTGACAACGGCGATCAGATGGAATGCCTTGATCCAGAGGTACATCAGTCGTTTGCCCGCGTTAAAAGGTGCAACATCATAGCAAATGCAGGGATGATGATGTTGTTAGCGGCCGCTGCAGCGAGTGTTTTGTCACATCCGCGCTATTCGCGGGTTGCCGGGCCGCCCGCGCCTTCCTATGATGCTTTCCCTTCACCGAGTCTTTGCGGAGCGCAGTAATGGTTTCAGGTTCGTCCCGGCTGCAGGTCGGCATTGTTGGTGGCACCGGCTATACCGGAGTTGAGTTGCTGCGTCTGCTGGCGGGGCACCCCAATGCGGATGTGGTGGCGATTACCTCCCGTTCGGAAGATGGTGTTGCCGTGGCGGACATGTTTCCGAGCCTTCGGGGTCATATTGATCTGCGTTTCTCCGTGCCGGATGTGAAGAAGCTGGCGCGTTGCGATGTGGTGTTTTTCGCCACACCGCATAACGTGGCCATGCGTATGATGCCGGAGCTGCTGGCGGAAAACGTCCGGGTTATTGATCTGTCTGCGGACTTCCGGTTGCGTGATGCCGCCCAGTGGAGCGATTGGTATGGCGAGCCACACAGCTGCCCTGAACTATTGGCGGATGCCGTCTATGGGTTACCGGAGTTCAATCGGGTGGCCATTCGTGGCGCCCAGTTGGTAGCCTGTCCGGGCTGCTATCCGACATCCGTGCAGCTGGGGTTAATGCCCTTGCTGGAAAACGGCTGGACCGATAATCAGCGTTTGATTTCCAACAGTGCCTCCGGTATCAGTGGTGCCGGGCGTCAGGCCAAAGTGCCGATGCTGATGGCAGAGGCCAGTGATAACTTCAAGGCCTATGGGGTTGCTGGCCATCGTCACCTGCCTGAGATTGAGCAGGGGCTTGGCGATAT
>PGZG01000047.1 GCA_002840115.1 Gammaproteobacteria bacterium HGW-Gammaproteobacteria-14
GGCGGCGTAAAAAGCGCTGAGGAACGGGTCGCCGCCATTGAAGTGCTTGGGTACTGCGGCGCTCAGCGCCAGCCCGAGGCGACGAACCAGAATATTGGGTCGTTGATTGCTGGATGAATTGCCGCGGTGTTTGTTGGACGACTTAATAGGCGCTTGGGCAGTCATGGCGGGCTCCGTAGATAACGACATCTACAGTTTGCCTTGCAGCCAGAGGTGGGCCGAGGTTATCTTGTGTCATTCGCCGGTCATTTTGCGCCATGTGTTGGCGCTGACGAAGAGAGTGAAGCGCATGACCATTTTGAAAATGAATCCCGAGGAGTATTCGGTCTCCATCGAATACGCGCCGCAATTACTGGCCATGTTAGAGCGATATGGTGTCCCGCAGTCTGAGTTGCTGCCGGAGGGGGTTGATGCCGCCCGCTTGAAGGATCCGGGTGCGCGCTTGCCGTTGCAAGAGTTTATGGATGTGGTGCGGCGTGCCATGACGTTAACCAAGGCACCTTGGCTGGGCTGGGATTTTGGTGCAACCATGACGCTGTCTTCCCACGGCTTCCTTGGCTATGCCGCCATGAGTAGCGAGACCTTGCGTGATGCGGTGGAGCTGGCGGTAAAGTTCTTCCGTACCCGTACCACCATTGTTGATATGCAGCTGCGAGTGGAAGGGGATACGGCCATTATCCAGCTTGATGAGCTGGTGGCCCTGAATGATTTGCAACCTTTTGTGGTGGAAAGCCTGTTTAGCAGTTTCCACTTTATGGGCTTGAAGTTACTTGGCGAAGTGCCGATGGATGGTGAGCTGCGTTTTGCGTTTCCCGAGCCGCCTTATTACGAAAGAATGAAGCAGTTGATTCCGGTGCCGATATTGTTCGATTGCGCCTCCAATCAAATGCGTTTTCCGGCCACCAGACTGGACCAGCGTTTGCGTTTTGCAGACCCGCGTTTGGCGAAAATGGCCGAGGCTCAGTGTGAGCAGGAAATGGCGGTGATCAAGTCGCCACCAAAGTTATTGAATCAGGTGAGGCGGATTATTCTGGCGCAGTCCGGGCGTTTTCCCTCCGTGGATGAGGCGGCAACAGATTTGCACATGTCATCTCGCACCCTGAAGCGCAAGCTGCAGCAGTTGGGCACCAGTTATCAAAAGATTCTGGACGACCTGCGCAAGGGGCTGGCAGTAGAGTACCTGACCCAGACTGACATTACGGTGGATGATATTGCCGTTCAGTTGGGGTACTCGGATGCGTCAAACTTTGCCCGGGCATTTCGTCGCTGGACCGGGCGTAGCCCGTCTGATTATCGCCGCTAGGGAGAATGTCGATGCACAGTCTGTACTTGCCCAAAGATCTGCTAGCCGGGGAAACGGTGTTGATTACCGGTGCGGGCAGCGGGATTAACCAGGGGATTGCCCGTATGTTTGCGGCCCATGGTGCGCGGGTAGTGATGATCGGCCGTCGCCAGGAAAAACTGGATGAAACCCGAGCGCTGATTGAGCAAGCCGGGGGCGAGGCAATTGGTTTTTCTGCGGATGTTCGTGATGCGGCAGCCATGGATGCGGCAGCGCAAAAAGGGGCAGAGCATTTTGGCGCCTACGAAATTGTAGTCGCGGGAGCGGCGGGTAACTTTCTTGCCCCAGCTGAGAAAATTAGCAGCAATGGTTTTAGCGCGGTGGTTGATATTGACCTGAAAGGAACCTTTCATACGTTTAAGGCCGCACTGCCGCATTTTGCCGGTAGTAATGTGAAGTGTCTGGCGATTACGGCGCCGCAGTCACAGATGCCAATGCCATATCAGGCCCATGTCTGTGCTGCCAAGGCTGCCGTCGATATGCTGGTAAAAACTCTGGCGATTGAATGGGGTAAGCGTGGTGTTCGGGTGAATGCCTTGTCTCCCGGTTATGTGGCGGGCACCGTTGGCGGCGACTTGTTGTCGGCGAACAAGGGCGATGATATTCGGCATCGTTTACCGCTAGGTCGCTTTGCCATGATTGATGAAATGGCACAGATGGCGTTGTTGATGGTGAGCCCGCTCACTAATTATATGACGGGGCAAATCGTTGCCCTTGATGGCGGCGTATCGTTGTTAGGTGGTGCCGCTATGTTGGATATTGCCGGTGGTTGATTTGCATCCCCGTTTGGCCGCAGATACCCGCTCGCTAGGTGAAACATCGCTGTGCTATATCCGCTGGATGAATGATCGGCGTTTCCCCTGGGTTGTATTGGTGCCGAAGCGTGATGGTATTCGTGAGTGGTATGAGCTGGACAGTGCGGATCAGCATGAGCTATTAGATCTGATGAACCGCTGTGCCTTGCATTTGCAGGCTCTAACCGGCGCCGGGAAAATAAATATCGGTGCATTAGGCAATGTCGTGCCACAGCTGCATATTCATGTGATAGCCCGTAGTGATGGCGATGCCTGTTGGCCAGGGCCCGTATGGGGTCAGGGGCAAGTGGAACCCTATGGTGAGCAGGATGAGCCGTCGTGGGTTGCAGCATTGCGGCAGCGTTTGAGTTACCGTTGTGCTTGAAAGTGTCTGGTGTGACTGCCCTTATTGTGGCGAGCCGATTGAATTGCTAATTGATAGTTCTGTGCCCCATCAGGACTATATCGAAGACTGCAGCGTCTGTTGCAGCCCCATCAATGTCAGTGTCGTTATCGATGACGATGGCTTGCCCGACGTCGTTGTTCGTACTGATCAGGAATGAGCGAGAGAAATGAGTCATATCAGTGAGTGTCAGGAAATCCAGGTTACCGAGAACCTTGGCGTTTTAGAGGTCGCGATTCAGCGGCCGGATCGCAAGAATGCTTTGACCCACGCCATGTATACGGCAATTAATCAGGCATTTGATTATGCGGAGCGCGAGCCGACCATTCGAGCATTGCTGATTACCGGAACCGAGGGCTGTTTCACGGCGGGCAATGACATGGTGGATTTTTTACAGAATCCGCCCATTGGCGATGATGCGCCGGTAATGATTTTGCTCGGCAAGCTGGCAACGTTTCCCAAGCCACTGATTGCGGCGGTCAATGGTCCGGCGGTGGGTGTTGGCACCACCCTGTTGTTTCATTGTGACCTGGTCTATGTAGGTGAGTCCGCGAAATTACAGATGCCGTTTACTTCGTTGGGATTGTGCCCGGAGGCGGGTTCCAGTTATTTGTTGCCGTTAATGATAGGCCACCAGCGTGCAGCAGAATTGTTGATGCTGGGGGAAGTCATTGATGGTCAGCGAGCATGCCAGCTGGGTATTGCCAATGCAGTGCTGGCGGATGCCGAAACCTTATCCCATGCTCGCGCTCAGGCAGCGCGTATTGTGGCACAGCCTGCTGCGGCGGTACGTTTGACCAAGGAGCTGATGCGAGCACCCTTCAAGGACATGCTGCACAGTCATATGAAGGTTGAGGGTGATGCGTTTGGCAAGCGTTTGGTGTCGCCAGAAGGGCGAGAAGCCATGCAGGCGTTTATGGAAAAACGGAAGCCAAACTTTAGTCAGTTTGATTGATCCGACGGTGCGACCAGGGTGTCGCACTGATCTCCTCTTTTTGCACCCAACTCAAAATATGCGATGGCATTATTGAATATTTTCTCGGTCTCGTCGGCATTTACTCCCAGTTTTTCTCCCTCATAGTGATGTCCGCTGCGGTACTGCTTTGCATTTTGCTCGGCGGTTTCAAGCATGGCTTCATAGTTTGACCGCAGGGTCCATCCAAAAGAATCATAGAGTGCGCTAATGGTGGCGTTGGGGGATTGGACCAGCGAGGCCATTTTTGCGATCTGAAATGTCTCTGCGGGGCACTCTTTGTGAGATTGCACCAGTGTCTCGTAGTAGTACGCAAGCATGTCGCGGAGGCCTTCGCGCCACCAGTCAAGATCAACCTTTCCCGAGAAAATACCAGCGCCGATCAGTATGGAGTTGACTTGCGAGGGTAGTGCTTCATGGGGCGTTCGGATGCAGCCAATAAAACGAGCGTCAGGGAATTCCTGGCGCAGAGTTTTTATCCACGGAGTAAAAGAGGGGTTTTTTGACAAGAAGGTTTTGTCGGCCCCGTGCACATAAAGGTGGCGCTGTATCAGACTGCGATAACATTGCATCAAACGTTTTTTCTCGGCATCCGAGGCGTCGCGGTCGAGATAGGCGAGACGCCATAAAGATGTGTCGCCAAAGGGTAGAATCAGCAGAAAACAGCCGAGATGCGCAGACAGCGCAAGATAGTCCTCCTCCGGTTCAAGGAGCCCGGTTTTGTGTATATCGTCGAGCCCCTGAAGGCTGCTCCGTTCCAGGCGATGCAGGAGTCGTGCACAGGGCCTGCCTAGATGGCGATCCAGCGCTGCGGCGGCGATCCAGAAACGCCGCTGCACAATAGAAGGAGCAAACACCAGCTCCCACAAAGCCGTGGTGGTAAAACGTTGCTCGTCCATGGCCAGCAAGCGATGCAAGAAGGTGGTGCCGCTACGTGGAACGCCAACCACAAATAGCGGTTGATCAATCGCCAGTTTCTTGAAGTCGGGAAAAAGAACCGTGTCCAACCACAGACATAACCGGTTACCCAGTAGCAGTGACAGGAAGACCGGCCAAAATAGCAATAACACCAGCAAGCGCTGTAGCGAGGGTTTTCGATAAGCGCTATCCGCTGCCGGGAAAAAACTGCGCCAGAAAAGTCGTGGTAGCGATATTGTCGGATACATCATTGCCGAACACATCAGGCCCCTGTGCTAACCAGCATGGGGCCTGATTGCGTCAGGCAGATGACGGCTCATTATTGCGTAATCGATCCGGTGTGATTGCCAGCGCTTCGACGGTGGAAGGGTTGTGGCTTTGGTGAAACTGTTGCCGGGCATTCCATAGCCGCCGGTAACGATAAAACGGCACGGTGGGATACAGGTGATGCACCAGGTGATAGTTCTGCCAGGCCATCAGTGGTGTCAGCAGCCAATCAAGGCCGTTACGCATATGGGTGGCCTGATAGGGGGCATCTTCATGGCGTACATCATGGGGGTAGTGGGGCAAATACATAAATACCAGGGCAATGAGCCAGGCCATCATTCGTGAGGGGATAAACCACAGGAACAGAACTTCCCATGGGAAAAACCAGGCCAGCGAGAGAGCCATAACCCAGACCATAATGGTGTCGCGTAGTGGCGTTCCCACCTTGGTGCCGGCGAACTGTTCTTTGCGACGCAGGTAAAAAATCAGGTAATGAAAATCCCAGAAGAACCACATCCACAGGGCCTTGAAGGGCGCGGTCATGGTGAAGTGGTCCGGGTCCCGCTCTTCGTCATTGGCAAAACGGTGATGCATCATATGGCCCACCCGCAACAGCTGGCCGTTGGAGCCCGGCACAATGGGAAGCAGGATAAAGCGCATAAAAAATTCGTTGAGCCGGTCATTGGTGCTCATGGAGTGGTGAATGGCGTCATGGATGGGGCTGAACAGGAAGTACATGGCGATCACATTGGCCAGACATCCTGCCCATAGAGGTAACTGGTCTGTCAGCACCAGTGCCCAGCTGGAAAAAATGACCGTATGGCAGGCCAGCATCATGATGACTGTTGGCCAGGCAATGAAGGGGCGCTGCTTGAGCGCCTTGAACAGGGCCAGATTATCGTCTTGGCGGCTTGCCATTGGTGTCGCTCCGGGACAAAGTAAACAACCTATTTATGTCAAAGAGTGGCCCCTGTGACACGTGACACCCATCGAGAACTGTCAAGCGGCAGTGAGGCAAGCCAGCAGGAGCGGGCTCCTCAGGCAATCCGTGAGGCGTTTATCGGGCTGGCGGCAACCCATGGCTACCGCGGCGTCAAGATGGCCGAGGTAGCCAGTCGTGCGGGGATGTCGCGGCAGAACCTGTATCGCTACTACCGCAGCCGTGAGGAGCTTTACCGGGCGACACTGGATGAGCTGTTTGACGGTTTCTGGCAGCAGGCGGAGCCGCTATTCGCAGACTTTGATGACAGCTTGTCCGAGCAAATCAATCTGACCGCCATGGTGGTTGCCGGACAGCATGCGGATATTTTGCGGCTACTGGCGGACCCGGCCCTGAATGACTTGAGTCTGTCGATGTTGCGCCGCTATTACACGCGGGTGCTAGGTGCGCTGTTGCGGCAGCGCCAGATACAGCAGGTTGATCGTCAGCAAATGGAGGTGGTGGTGAGTATGGTGTCCGGTGCGTCACTGGCGGCGTTACGTCAGTGGCTCGACGGCGATATGCAGATGCCGCCATCGGGGATGGCGCGCATCATGAGCCATGTTTTTAACGGACGATTGATTGATCTGATCGGTTCAACCCCTTCTGGATAATGCCTCGCGTTTTGTCATAGCTGGTTACTTTTGACGGCTCCTTTTTCGCAGGTTCGGCGCTGTCATATTTCTGGAACCTGGCGTCAGCAGACTGGCGCCATGGATACTCGCGAGCTTCGTATCGTTTTTGTGATGGATGCCATTGCTGGCCGCAACGGTGTCGGTACTTACTTTCAGGATCTGGCTGCCCAGTTAACGGGGCGTGTTGCCAGTGTGGCGTTAATCTCGCCGCAGCTGGGTGAGCCTCACCCTTGCCAGGGCGCTTCATTGCCGATGCCCGGCGACCCCACGCAGCGACTTTTCTTGCCGAAACTGGGAGAGATGACTCGCATTATTCTTGAGCACCGCCCCCACGTTATCGTGATTCCCGGTCCCGGGCTCTTTTCTTTGGCGGCGAGCTGGATAGCCGCGCGCATGGGTATTCCGCTGTGTGTTACCCATCAGACGGATTACAACAGTTTAGCCAATCTTTATTGGCGTGGTTCTTTTGCAAAAATGGCCAAGGGTTTGCTAACGCTGGTTAATCGTTGGTTGTTTCAGCGGGCGGCCGCTGTTGCCACGATCAGTGAGCCGATGCAGCAACAATTGCGCTTGCTGGGAATCAGCCATCCGCATCTTGTCGGAACGCCACTGGCGCCGCCCTTTGTACAGACATCGGTAATCCCGGTAACGGGTTCAGTGCGACGCATTTTATTTGTGGGCCGTCTGGCAGCGGAGAAAAACATTGAGCACTTTCTGGCGTTATCACAGCAGCGGCCAGATCTTGAATTCACAATTGCCGGAGACGGCCCGTTGCGTGATCTGGTGGAACGTCAGATGGCCGGGCAATCCAATCTTCGCTTTCTCGGTTGGTGTCCTCGGGAAACTATTGTGGCGGCGGTGGACCAGCATGATCTGTTGATTCTGCCTTCGGCGGTGGAGGCGTTTGGCACCGTGGCATTGGAAGCCATGGCCCGCCGACGGTTAGTTATGGTAACGCCGGCTTGTGGTATTAATCAGTGGCCAGCGCTTGCCGAAGGATTATTTGTGATGCGCCCGGATGAGTCATTAATGGAGTCAGTGGCTCGATTGGAGGCGCTGCCTGAGTTGGCGCGCTGGCGTATGGCCATGCTGGCGGAGCAAGCCGCCAGAGCTATTAATGAGCAATGCCTTGGGCAGTGGTTGCAGGTGCTGCGTATTGCTGCGCGTCAGCGCTGCGTAGCATCTTCTGTGTTGCCTTCGCCAGCTTTTGCCTTGCTGCGTCGGCGTGCCATGTCCGGAAATAATGGATGAGGGCGTTGCTGAGCATTCATGATGTGATGCCGGAAACCCGTGCGCAGGTTAGCACCATGTTGAGTAGCCTGTTTGCGATGATGCCGGCACTGCGTCCGGAGCATATTACCTTGTTGGTGGTTCCGGGCCGGCAATGGCAAAACGAAGATATTCAGTGGTTGCAGCAGCTGGCTGATCGAGGGCATCCATTGGCCGGGCATGGTTGGGATCATTGTGCGCGTCGGCAATCACGATCCCCGTTCCACTATATGCACGCGTTGTTGTTGTCCCGTGATGCTGCGGAGCATTTGTCGCGAACGCCCGAAGAGCTGCAGGTGTTAGTGATGCGTTGCCATGCCTGGTTCAGGAAACACGGGTTGCCGGTTTCTGCACTGTATGTACCGCCGGCCTGGGCTGCTGGTTGTATAAGCCGCCAGCAACTGAGTGCATTGCCATTCTCGCAGATGGAAACTTTGTCGGGTGTTATTAACCTGAAAACCGGGCGACGAAACTGGTTGCCATTATTGGGTTATGAAGCGGATAACGGATTTCGGGCGTTATGTTTGAAAATTACCAATGGGCTGAGCCGTTGGTGGGCTGCTCGTTGGTCAGCGTTCGGTCATGTATCACCGATAATGCGTATTGCGCTGCATCCGTTTGATTTCCAATACCGCCTTGCAGGTCAAATCCTGGTTGATCTGAAGGCGGTGAGTTATTTCCACTGTTACAGCGAGCTGCTGGAGGAACCCTCAGTGACGGTGCGGAACACGGCTTGAGCGTTAGTTGCCGCCAAGAAAGTTGAGCAACTTGTCATCGGCCAGTAGTTGCCCGAGAGCGCGGCTCACGACTTCATTGAGCATCATCTGGTTGCGCTTGGCGGTGGGTGTGAGTGGCTGTTCATAGGTGTTGCCAGCCCGATAGACGCCACGAAACTCGTCACCCTTAGCATTACGAGCCAGTGAGTGAAGTTCCGTGCGTACTTCAACCTTGTTGACCACCGAACCGCTTTCCGGAACATAACTGAATTCCACTACCCGCACTTCCAGGGCGGTGGCATCGGTTCCGGGGTTGTAGGCGTTAAAGCCCTGCTGTTGGAGACCTTTGCGTACGCTGTCGGCAACAGTGTCAGTCAGGTTGTTAGCAGCGCGAATCAGACTGGTCTCACCATACACTCCTCCACGGGTGCCGAACTCGGGGCGGCTGCGTTGGTCGGTGCCGGTGACGGCGACGGCAACATTGTTGCCGACATTGCGAGCGGTCACTTCCGGTGTCGGGGTGATATTGATCATTTGCGGACTCAGAGCGCAGCCCGAGAGCAGTGTGGTTAGCAGTGCTGTTGCCATCATGGTGGTTAGAAATCGCATCGGTATTTCTCCAGAAATGAGAATTCAGAAATCAGGGGGCCCGAAAAACGAGGGCCCAGAATGTATCAAGCATTAAAACTGACGACTGACCGCTTCCCGTGCCAGCGCTTCGAGTGTGTCACGATAGGGAGATGGCGCTAGTCCGACCAGTTCTGCGAGGGCGAGTTCAGTCTGTTTCCGTGCCTGCTCCATGGTGTACTCCAGTCCGCCGCTGTCGCGGACAATGGCGAGAATGTCATCAAGATGGTCAAGGCCGCCCTTGAGGATGGCGTCACGGATCAGGCTGGCCTGAGCGGGTGTGCCCACTCGCATGGCATGGATCAGTGGCAGGGTGGGTTTACCTTCCGCGAGATCATCGCCGACATTTTTCCCCAGCTCGTCTGCATCACCGACGTAATCGAGCACATCATCAACCAGCTGGAAGGCAATTCCGAGATGACGGCCATAGGCTGCCAGACTACGGCGCAGGGTGGGTTGCTCTGCACCCAAGCCTAACACAGCGCCGGTTTCCGCAGCGGACTCAAACATTTTTGCGGTTTTGTGGTGAATCACCCGCATGTAACGTTCTTCCGTGGTGGCCGGGTCGCGGCAGTTGATCAACTGCAAAACCTCGCCTTCGGAAATGATGTTGGTGCTGTCGGCCAGAATGTCCATCAGGGTCAGGTCGCCGACTTCCACCACCAGCTGGAACGCCCGTGAAATCAGGAAGTCGCCTACTAATACGCTGGCCGCATTGCCCCATACCGCATTCACGGTGGGCCTGCCGCGGCGCATATCGGACTCGTCGACCACATCGTCGTGCAGCAGGGTGGCGGTGTGCAGGAACTCGATAATGGCGGCGACATGGACATGGTGCTGGCCCCGATAGCCGCAGGCACGGGCGGCCAGAACCGCCACCAGAGGCCGCAGGCGTTTGCCGCCGGAGCCAACAATGTATTCGCCGACTTCGCGAATCATCGGCACATTGGTGTCCAGGCGGGCCGTGATAAAGCGGTTCACGGCGTCAAAGTCGTCGGCGACGACACTGTAAAGGGTTTTGAAATCCATGGGGGCTTCCGGCTAGGGTGCGGCAATGCTAACAGGGGGGAAGGGGCAGTCAAGGTGAACGGTACGCTATCCGGGCGGTTGTTGATGATCGTCAGTGAATCTCTTGTTTTGTCGCGCCACTCCCAGAGTCGCGGATGTTGGCGTTGATTGGAGGATGACAATGGCCTACAATCCGCGCCCCGAACCTAATCGTCGCCGTGGCTCGACAAGTGACCCTGACCCAAACGGGAAGGATCCGCCACCGGGGGCTCTGTATGGAAGTGACACATGTACGCAGTAATCAAGACCGGTGGCAAGCAGTACCGCGTTGAGCAGGGCGATGTCCTGCGCATCGAGAAGCTGGAAGTGGGCACCGGTGAGACCGTTGATTTTAACGATGTGCTGATGGTTGCCGACGGCGACAACATCAACGTCGGCCAGCCGCTGATCGCTGGTGCCAAGGTAACCGCCGAGGTGCTGTCTCAGGGCCGTCACGACAAGATTCGCATCATGAAGTTTCGCCGCCGCAAGCACTACCGTCGTCAGGCAGGTCACCGCCAGTGGTTTACGGAAGTGAAAATTACCGGTATCAGCGCCTGATTGGCGTATCGACGGAGGAATTGAACAATGGCACATAAGAAAGCCGCGGGCTCAAGCCGCAACGGTCGTGATTCAGAAAGCAAACGCCTTGGCGTGAAGCGCTTTGGTGGTCAGCTGGTTAATGCCGGTGAAATCATCGTGCGCCAGCGTGGCACCCAGTTCCATTCCGGTGTGAATACCGGTCTGGGCCGCGATCACACCATCTTCGCTACGGCTGCAGGCCGGGTGAAGTTTCAGGTGAAGGGTCCGGAAAACCGCAAGTTCGTCACTATCGAACCGGTTGCCTGACACCCTTATGCAGTACCCGAAGGCCCCGTCAGGTTTTCCTGACGGGGCCTTTTCGTATCAGGCAGCTCGGTATCAAGCCGGCTCGTATTAAACAGGGTAGCGAGAACCATGAAATTTGTTGATGAAGCCGTCATTGAAGTGCACGCCGGTAAAGGCGGCGATGGCTGCGTCAGCTTCCGTCGTGAAAAGTCCATCGAGTATGGCGGTCCCGATGGTGGTGATGGTGGCGCCGGTGGTTCGATTTTTGTTGAGGCGGATATCGGCCTCAACACCCTGATTGATTATCGCTATGATCGCATTTTCCGTGCCCTTACCGGGGAGGCCGGTCGTGGCCGCCAGTGTTCCGGTAAATCCACGGATGACGTCGTGCTGCGAGTGCCGGTGGGCACCACCATTATTGAAACCGATACCGATGAGGTGCTTGCGG
>PGZG01000280.1 GCA_002840115.1 Gammaproteobacteria bacterium HGW-Gammaproteobacteria-14
GGCTTCTATGACTACCCGGAGGGTGGCAAGAAGACTCTCTGGCCGGGCCTTAAAGACGCCTTTGGCGGCAGCCAGGAGATTCCCTTCGAGGACATGAAGGAGCGTCTGATGTTTGTTGAAGCCATCGAGGCGGTGAAGTGCTTCGAGGAAGGCGTAATCGAGTCGGTGGCGGACGCCAATATCGGTTCCATCTTTGGTATCGGCTTCCCGGCCTGGACGGGGGGCGTCATTCAGTTCATCAACCAGTACGAGGGTGGTTTGGCAGGCTTCGTTAAGCGTGCCAATGACCTGCAGGCGAAGTACGGCGATCGTTTTACGGTGCCGAAATTGCTGGCTGAGAAAGCTGCGAAGGGCGAGTTTTTCGTCTGATGCCATAAACTGAAACGCAATGCGAAAAAGGCCGGAGCCAAAAGCTCCGGCCTTTTTTGTTTTTGAGGAAGGAGGTATTCAGAACTGCCACAGGCAGTATTAGGGTGCCATACTGGTGGCCAGATAAAGTGACATTCAAAATAGGGTGTCTGATGAGGACAAGTGAATGAATTTACCCCTGTTGCCGGATTCGGCGTTGCGTGTCCGTTTAGCCGGGCGGCTCGATTTGCTTGATGCTCCCACGCTTTGGGATGGCGGTGATGTGCCCGGCCTTGAAGGCTCACAGAAGCGTATTGAGGAGAGCCAGCGCCGCCTTTGGGCTAGCCGCAGCGCCGGGTTGCTTGTCATTATTCAGGGGCTGGATGCCAGCGGTAAGGATGGCACGATTCGACGTCTGACTCAGGCGATGGATCCCATGGGGGTTCGTGTGAAGGGGTTTGCCAAGCCTACCGCTGAAGAGTTAGCCCATGATTTTACCTGGCGCGCGGTACCGCATTTCCCGGCCCGTGGGGAGGTCGTGATTTTTAATCGCAGTCACTACGAAGCCGTATTGGTGGAGCGGGTGTTGGCGGGGGGTTCTCCGGTGGCACAGGATGGCCAAAGCTGGCAGGCTCGCTATCAGTATCTCCGTGAGCTGGAGTTGCATTTGGTAAGTAGTGGTACGCGGATACTGAAGGTATGGCTACACCTTTCTGCGGATGAGCAACGTAAACGCTTGCTCAAGCGGGTTACCAATGAACGAAAGCAGTGGAAATTTGACCCTTCGGATGTGGATACTTGGCAGCAGCGTGAGCGTTATCTGTCCCTGGCTTCAGCGATGATCGCAGCCACTCACAGCGATGTAGCCCCTTGGCATGTGGTGCCAGCGGACGACAAAGGGACCATGCGAGCACTGGTATGTGAGTTGGTGGCAGAAGCGCTGGAGTCGGTGGCTGGAGAGTATCCGGCGGCTGATGATGCATTATGTGATCGTTATGAGAGTATTCTGAAAGAAAAACAAAAATAGCCAATGGGTGGAGACGACGATGGGTAAACGGGACGGAGACGACGCCAAGACTTTTTTCAATAGCAATCGATTTTTCAATGAGGGTGGGAAATGGTTTTTTACCACCCGTGAAAATACCATGCATGGGCCTTTTGATAGCCGTGAAGATGCAGAGCAGGAGCTCATGGT
>PGZG01000281.1 GCA_002840115.1 Gammaproteobacteria bacterium HGW-Gammaproteobacteria-14
GAATTCGATGAATTTGAAGTTAGTGAATTTGCAAGAAAATGCGGTGTGGAATCAACTGTTTCTGCCTGCCTCGAGTTATATCGAGTATGTAAACAACAGCTCGTTAGCACAGAAACACTTTCAACTGAAGCTCGCGATCTTTACGCGTCACTTGTCACGCATATCGAAGAAGGCCCTGAAATTGAATTCAAACTTCGCCGGAATCGACCATTTGCTGACTTTGCCTTCGAGTGGCAAGCCTCTCCGGAGTATCGAAGAAGGACACGCCTGAAAAACAGATTTGAATTTTTAAAACCTACTTTTTTGGATTACAAAGCCTTTCCACTTCCTGCATCCATGCACTGGGTCTATTATTTTACGCGACCTTTCTCAGCAGTTTTTCGTCACGGTGCCCGCGCCTCGCGCAGTCAGAGTAGCGTCTGAGTGTTCCTTTTCGAAAAAAATGACAGTGGCGCTAATACGTGCTGAGTGTATCGGAAGCACCAAGAAGGTTTTACACGCTTGAAAAACCAATCCACTACAATGTCCTCGAAGCTGGTCGATAGCATTCGCGGCCCCATGCGGAGCATTCGGCGCATTCTTCCGTATCTGTGGGCAGCGTCTCCGAAGTGGACCGTACTGTCAACGGTTTTTATCGTCCTCGAGGTCGCTTTCGGTATCGGGATTCTCTACTTGCTGAAGATGCTGGTGGAGGTGCTCACGACCAGCCTGGGCGAAAGTGCCGACGGCATCGAGAATCTTGGTGAGGTCTGGCTATTCGTTGGACTGACCGGATTGGCCAGCATCCTGTTTCTCGCCGCCCGGCAGATCGGCAATCTCGCGCGCGAGGCGCAGGGTCTTCACGTCGCCGACTACATGAATCGCCTGATCCACACGAGGGCGGTCGCGGCCGATCTGGCGTTCTTCGAAAGCGCTGACTACTTCAATACGCTGCATCGCGCAAAGCAGTCCGGTACGCATCGACCGGCACTGGTGGTCACGCATCTGCTGATGCTGATCAAGTCGGCGATCATGCTGGCTGCCGTCGTCGCTCTGATTTTCACCATTAGCCCGTGGCTTGTGCCGATCCTGCTGCTGGTCGTCATTCCGCCACTGGGGGCGCGCCTGTTTTTTACGCGCCGTCTGTACGAATGGGAAAAGCGCCGAACCGAGCTCGAGCGCCGCGCCGGTTATCTTGATTGGTTGATTACCTTCTACCTGCACGCCAAGGAGTTGCGTCTCAATCGCCTGGGCGACTATTTGCGTGATCGATTTTCGGCACTGCGCGAAACTATTCGCGGTGAGCGGCTGGGCATCTCACGGCAGCGTACCATCGTGGAAATCGCGACCGGCCTGATCGGAACGCTGGGCTTTTTTGGCTGCCTGGCGTTTCTCGCTCGCGAGACCGCCTACGGGCGAAACTCCCTGGGCGACCTGGTTCTGTTTCTGCTCATCTTCCAGCGTGCCCAGGCGGCGGGTCAGGACCTGGTCCAGCAGATTTCCAGCGTCTACGAGGCCCACCTCTAT
>PGZG01000282.1 GCA_002840115.1 Gammaproteobacteria bacterium HGW-Gammaproteobacteria-14
GCTTTGGCCAACTGTTAAAGTTTAGCAAAAGCCAAGCCAAGCCGTTCGGCTGTTTACAGTTTGACAGTGCTGCTATTTCGTTCTAATCTAAGTGTACAAATGTTCACTGAATATAGAGAGCCGTCATGTCGCAGTCCAGCTTGCCCAAGGTTGATGTCGATGCCAATCCGTCATCTGAGCCGCGATGTGCCGATGATTTGTCTGTTGAACAGTCGTCCGAACCGTTATTCGATATAGCGCAGCCGGTCGACTTGGCGGCAATTGATTTGCAAGACATTGATCTCTCAGATGCTGATCCAGCAGAGCTGGACGCACAGGATGCCGAGTGGTTGGGTGCTGACGGTGCAGTGATTACAGCAGATCAAGCCATCGCGCTGACCGCTACGGCCAAAGCCTCACCGTGGCGGCATCTCCGTCATCTGCGCCACCTGCGGCATACCGGCGCGGTATTGCATGCGGCCAGTTTAGGGGCGCGTGAGTTGACGCATTTGGTCGCTGAAATGCACGGCACGATTACCCGTTTGCCATCACCGATCAATCGCAACTACCAAGCCGAGCTGGCGCATGCGCCGTTTCCGTATCGGATCGTCGCAGGGGTGTTCGATAAAATCGGCCAAAAAGTCCGCTATCTGTCGCCACAAGACAATGAAGCCGACGGCATCGCGCTACAAGCCCAAGCAGTGCTCAACGGCGTGAGCGGCGATAAACTTGCCGATTGGAGCAGTTCGCTGGCGTTTGAGCTGAGCTTGCGCGATGCGGACGGTCAGCGGCTGGCTGGGCGTGAGTGGGTGAACGCTTCTGATCATGGGCATGTGTTGCTGATTCACGGTTTGTGTGGCTCGGATCAGGATTGGAACAATCCGGCTGCACGGCAACTGACCGAGCAATTACAGGCCGCGGGTGATGCGGTCGCGTGGCTGCGCTATAACACCGGCCAAAGCATCGCGGAAAATGGCCGCGTGCTGGATGCGCTGTTACAGCAGTGTTTTGTGGGTCGGCAAACGCCGTTGCGTGTATTGGGCTACAGCATGGGCGGGTTGTTGATTCGTAGCGCGTGTTATTGGGCGGAGCAGCATGGGCATGATTGGGCTAAACACCTGAGTCATGTGGCGTGTCTAGGCACACCGCACTTGGGCGCACCGGCCGAGCGCTTGGGCAATATGGCAAACGGTCTGTTGGGTTTTACCCCGTATACCAAGCCATTGGCGCGGCTCGGTAATATCCGCAGTCGTGGCATTAAAGACTTGAGTCATGGTTGGATCAATCCTGATCATTTATTTACCCTGCTGCCCGCGCAGACGCAGGTGTTGCTGATTGCTGCGGCGATCAGTGCGCGGCATGAAGGCAACTTGGTCGGGGATGGGTTGGTTCCGGTGCGTAGTGCGTTTGCGGAGTATCATGGTCAGCCGTTGCTGACGGGTAAAATGGTGCAGCGGCGTTTGATTTCTAATCTGGCGCATATTCCGATTGTGAGTGATGTGCGGGTGTTTCAGGCAGTGCA
>PGZG01000048.1 GCA_002840115.1 Gammaproteobacteria bacterium HGW-Gammaproteobacteria-14
GGAAATGGTAATGCCGGGCGATAACGTGAAGCTGGTGGTGAAGTTGATCAACCCGATTGCTATGGATGAAGGCCTGCGCTTCGCGATTCGCGAAGGTGGTCGTACCGTCGGCGCCGGGGTGGTTGCTAAAATCATCGCTTGATGAAAAAAAGAAGGGTTAGGGGATTGCTCTAACCCTTTTTTATCCCTATAATTCGCGCCCTCCTGACCTCGTTGTCAGGAAAAGGCTAGACCAACCGGGGCATCGTTCCTGGGCTAGATCGCAGACTCGCTACCATTGAGAAATATGGTAGCTGGGTTTTTTTGCCATCTTAAGCATGGTTCGTTACACGTTCGGAGTTTGTTAGCTATGGCTAACCAGAGAATTCGTATCAGGCTCAAGGCATTTGATCATCGTCTCATTGATCAGTCTGCCCAGGAGATTGTTGACACCGCCAAGCGTACCGGTGCTCAGGTGATGGGTCCTATTCCGTTACCGACCCGTAAAGAGCGGTTCACGGTTCTGGTATCACCGCACGTTAATAAAGACGCGCGTGACCAGTATGAGATTCGCACCCACAAGCGCCTGGTGGATATCGTCGAGCCTACGGATAAAACCGTGGACGCGCTGATGAAGCTGGATCTGGCTGCTGGTGTAGATGTCCAGATCAGTCTCGGTTAATCCGGACTGACGCGGCTCGATTTCAGGAAAGGCAACGAGCGGGTTCGCCCGCGGCAAGTTGTGCAGAGGTAGACAATGGCGATTGGAATAGTCGGTCGAAAAAGCGGGATGACTCGCGTGTTTACTGAGAATGGCGACAGCATTCCAGTAACCGTGATTGAGGTAACCCCGAACCGTGTGAGCCAGGTGAAAACCGCTCAGACGGATGGCTACGATGCGGTTCAGGTGACCTTTGGTGAGCGTCGTGCTTCCCGGGTAACGTCGGCGCAGGCTGGGCACTTTGCCAAGGCTGGTGTTGAGGCGGGTCGCAGCGTGCTGGAATTCCGGGCCGAAGCCGGTGATCTTGCTCCAGGCTCCGCGATCAGCGTAGACCTGTTCGAAGCGGGTCAGATGGTTGATGTGACGGGTGTGTCCAAGGGTAAAGGTTTTCAGGGTGTCGTTAAGCGCTGGAATTTCAGCATGCAAGACGCTACCCATGGTAACTCCTTGTCCCACCGTGCGCCGGGTTCCATTGGTCAAAACCAGACCCCGGGCCGCGTGTTCAAGGGCAAAAAGATGGCAGGTCACATGGGTGCCGACCGAATTACTGTCCAGAATCTGGAAGTAGTGCGCGTCGATGCTGAGAAGAATCTGCTGCTGGTCAAGGGTGCAGTGCCTGGTGCAACCGGCTCTGATCTCGTTGTCCGTCCCGCAGTGAAGGCCAAGGCCTGAAAGAGGAATAGAGGATGAATCTCAATACTGCCTCTGGAGGAACTGTGACCGTATCCGAGGTTGCTTTCGGCAAGGATTTTAACGAGCCGTTGGTGCACCAGGTTGTAACGGCCTATCTGGCTGGCGCCCGTCAGGGTTCCAAAGCGCAGAAGACCCGGTCCCAGGTAAGTGGTGGCGGCAAAAAGCCGTGGAAACAAAAAGGTAGCGGCCGTGCTCGTGCCGGTACCATTCGCAGCCCGATTTGGCGTGGCGGCGGTGTGACGTTTGCGGCGGTTCCGCGCGATCATTCGCACAAAGTAAACCGGAAAATGTACCGTGGCGCGCTGCAGTGCATTCTCTCCGAGCTTATTCGTCAAGAGCGTCTGGTTGTGGTTGACGAGTTCGCTGTTGCGGAGCCGAAAACCAAAACGTTGCTGGACAAGCTGAAGTCTTTGGATCTGAGTAACGTATTGATTGTTACTGGTGAAGTGGACGAGAACCTGTTCCTGTCGGCGCGCAATTTGCCGCGTGTTGATGTGCGCGACGTGAGTGGCGTTGATCCGGTTAGCCTGATTGCATTTGAAAAAGTGCTGATTACGGTTCCGGCGCTGAAGAAGCTTGAGGAGGCGTTGGCATGAACAAGGCGCGTATTTTTCAGGTGCTAGTTGCGCCGCACGTCTCCGAAAAAGCGACGGTTGTTGCCGAAAAGGGCAATCAGTTCGTATTTCGCGTAGCTCGCGATGCCGACAAGCGTGAAATCAAGGCAGCGGTGGAGTCTCTTTTTGACGTAAAAGTCAAAGAAGTTACGACTCTCAATGTCAAGGGTAAGAACAAGGTGTTCGGTCGTATGCAGGGTAAGCGCAGCGACTGGAAAAAGGCCTATGTCTCCCTTGAGGCAGGTCAAGACATTGACTTCCTGGCTGTTGAGTAAGGGAAGGGAGCGCGAATCATGGCGATTGTAAAGTGTAAGCCGACGTCTCCGGGCCGCCGTTTTGTAGTGAAGGTGGTGGGTGATGATCTGCATAAAGGTGCTCCCTATGCACCTCTGACAGAGAGCAAGACCCGTAATGGTGGCCGTAACAATAATGGCCGCATTACGACCCGTCATCAGGGTGGTGGTCACAAGCAAAAATATCGCGTGATCGATTTCCGTCGCGACAAAGACGGGATCGCCGGTGAGGTGGAGCGTCTTGAGTACGATCCGAACCGCTCTGCGCATATTGCTCTTGTAAAGTATCTCGATGGTGAGCGTCGCTACATCATCGCGCCGAAGGGCCTGAAGGCGGGCGACCGCATTTCTTCTGGCTCCCAGGCTCCGATTAAGGCTGGTAACGCGCTGCCGCTGCGCAATATCCCGCTGGGTTCCACAGTGCATAACGTGGAAATGAAGCCGGGCAAGGGTGGTCAGTTGGCACGTTCTGCTGGAGCCGCGGTTCAGGTTCTGGCGAAAGATGGTCAGTACGTAACCCTGCGTCTTCGCTCCGGCGAGATGCGCAAGGTGCACGCTGAGTGCCGCGCTACGATCGGTGAAGTTTCCAACAGTGAGCATAGCTTGCGCTCCCTGGGTAAGGCTGGCGCCAAGCGCTGGCGCGGTGTTCGCCCGACCGTTCGCGGTGTGGTGATGAACCCGGTAGATCACCCGCATGGTGGTGGTGAAGGTCGTACCTCTGGTGGTCGCCATCCGGTGACGCCGTGGGGTGTTAAGACCAAGGGCTACAAAACCCGTACCAACAAGCGTACCAGCAAGATGATCGTTCGCGATCGTCGTGCGAAGTAACGGCTAGAGAGAGGTTGACGCTGTGCCACGTTCACTGAAAAAAGGTCCGTTTGTGGATCACCACCTGTTGAAGAAGGTGGAAGAGGCTGCGGAAAGCAATAGCCGCAAGCCGATCAAGACCTGGTCCCGTCGCTCCATGATTATTCCGGAGATGGTGGGTATGACCATTGCTGTGCATAACGGCAAACAACATGTGCCGGTTCTTGTAACCGAACACATGGTGGGCCACAAGCTGGGCGAGTTCGCCCTGACCCGCACGTATCGCGGGCATATCGTGGACAAGAAGGCCAAACGGTAAGGTAGCGAGCCATGGCGACTGAAGTTTCAGCATACCTGCGCGGAGCACGTATCTCCGCCCAGAAGGCGCGACTGGTAGTAGACCAGATTCGTGGCAAAAAAGTTGAAGAAGCCCTGAACACGCTGGCGTTTTCTCCCAAGAAAGCCGCCAAGATTGTGAAGAAGGTGCTGGAATCCGCGATTGCTAATGCGGAGAACAACGACGGTGCGGATGTAGACGAGCTTAAAGTGTCTACCGTATTCGTGGACGAGGGTATGTATATGAAGCGGATCAAGCCGCGCGCCAAAGGCCGTGCTGACCGTATTCTGAAGCGTACCTGCCATATCACCGTCAAGGTTTCGGAAGGGGAGTAACCAGATGGGCCAGAAAGTTCATCCGATCGGTATTCGTCTGGGCATCGTCAAGGAGCACAACTCCCTGTGGTATGCAAACCCGAAGAACTATGCCGACTATTTGGTAACCGACATCAAAGTGCGCGAATATTTGTTCAAGCGCCTTAAAAATGCATCGGTAAGCCGTATTAAAATTGAGCGTCCGGCGGATAACGTCCGGATCACCATTTTCACTGCTCGCCCCGGTATTGTTATCGGCAAGAAAGGTGAAGATGTTGAGCGTCTCCGCAAAGAGACCGCTGAGATGATGGGCGTGCCTGTTGCCATTAACATCGAAGAAGTGCGCAAGCCGGATCTCGATGCCCGCCTGGTGGCTGATAATATCGCCGGCCAGATCGAGCGCCGAGTGATGTTCCGCCGAGCTATGAAGCGCGCAGTTCAGAATTCGCTGAAGGCGGGTGCTGAAGGTATTCGAGTGCAGCTGTCCGGTCGTCTGGGTGGTGCTGAGATTGCCCGCACTGAGTGGTACCGCGAAGGTCGTGTGCCGTTGCACACCCTGCGCGCAGATATCGATTATGCGAGTGTGCGTGCCGAAACCACCTACGGCACCATCGGCATCAAGGTATGGATCTTCCGCGGTGAAGTTCTGGGTGGTATGGACCAGGTTCAGCAGGAAGAGAAGGCAAGCAAGGCCCCGAGCAAAAAGCGCGGCCGTGGCTAAAGGGTAATTGACGATGTTGCAGCCGAAACGAACCAAGTTCCGGAAAATGATGAAGGGCCGCAACCGCGGTCTGGCGCAGCGCGGCAGCAAGGTGTCTTTTGGCACCATCGGTCTGCAGTCTGTTGGTCGCGGTCGTTTGACTGCCCGCCAGATCGAAGCGGCTCGTCGTGCCATGACTCGTCACGTTAAGCGCGGCGGCAAGATCTGGATCCGTGTATTCCCGGACAAGCCGATCACGAAAAAGCCGCTTGAAGTGCGGATGGGTAAAGGTAAGGGCAGTGTTGAGTACTGGGTGGCTGAAATTCGCCCCGGCAAAATGCTGTACGAGATGGAAGGGGTTTCGGAAGAGATTGCTCGTGAGGCGTTCCGCCTGGCAGCAGCCAAACTTCCGCTGGAAACCCGCGTCGTTATTCGGACGGTGATGTAAGCCATGAAAGCGAGCGATCTGAGAGACAAGAGCGTTGAAGAGCTGAACCAGGAACATTTGAACCTCCTGGAGCAGCAGTTCAAGCAGCGCATGAAGAAGGCCTCGGGCCAACTTTCCAAGACCCACGAGATCGGGAATGTTCGCCGCGATATCGCGCGCGTTAAGACCGTCCTGAGAGAGAAGCAGGGTAACTGATTATGGCAGACGCGAAGCAGCAACTGAGCCGGACCGTTACCGGCAAAGTGGTCTCCAACAAGGCCGACAAATCCATTACGGTTCTGGTTGAGCGCCGGGTCAAGCACCCTGTGTATGGCAAGTTTTTGCGCCGCTCTACCAAGCTGATGGCGCATGACGAAAGTAACCAATGCCGCGAAGGCGACATTGTCACCATTGAGGAGTGCCGTCCTCTCTCCAAGCGTAAGGCTTGGACATTGGTGAGTGTAGTGGAGCAGGCCCCGCAGGCCTGAGGCGAGCGTTGCTGTAGCTGCCCGCGGGCAGAGCTGGAGAGATAAGCGATGATTCAGACCGAAACGATGCTCGAAGTGGCCGACAACAGTGGCGCCCGTCGAGTGCAGTGCATCAAAGTGCTCGGTGGTTCCAAACGCCGTTACGCCGGCGTTGGCGACATTATCAAGGTCACCGTGAAAGAGGCGATCCCCCGTGGTCGTGTCAAGAAGGGTGATGTGATGAACGCTGTGGTAGTGCGTACCCGTAAGGGTGTTCGCCGTCCGGATGGCTCTGTTATCCGCTTCGACGACAATGCAGCTGTGTTGTTGAACAACAACAAGGCGCCAATCGGTACACGTATCTTCGGACCGGTGACCCGGGAACTGCGTACTGAGCAGTTTATGAAGATTATTTCCCTGGCACCTGAAGTTATCTAAAGGCGGGTGAAGGTATGTTAAAGATCAAACGTGATGACGAAGTCATCGTGATTGCAGGCAAAGACAAGGGCAAGCGTGGCAAGGTGCAACGCGTGCTGGCTGATGGCCGTCTTATCATTGCCGGTATCAACATCGTCAAGAAGCACGTCCGCGCTAATCCGCAGGCTGGTGTTCAGGGCGGTATTGTCGAGAAGGAAGCCAGCATTCACCACTCCAACGTGGCGATCTGGAATGCGGAAGCGCAGAAGGCTGATCGCGTCGGTTTCCGTGAAGAAGAAGGCAAAAAAGTGCGCTTCTTCAAGTCCAATAACGCTGTGCTGGACGCCTGAGGTCGATTGAGTCATGAGCAACTTCAAGAAAAAGTACGATAACGAGATTCTGCCGAAACTGTTAGAACAGTTTGGCTACAAGAACGTTATGGAAGTGCCGCGTATTACCAAGGTCACCCTGAATATGGGTGTGGGCGAGGCATCTCAGGATCGTAAGGCGATCGACGGCGCTGTGGCGGACATGATTAAACTGTCTGGTCAAAAGCCGGTGGTTACGCTGGCGCGCAAATCCGTTGCTGGCTTCAAGATTCGTGAAGGCTGGCCGATTGGTGTCAAAGTGACGCTGCGTAGCGAGCGGATGTACGAATTCCTGGAGCGTCTGGTGTCTGTTGCCATTCCGCGGGTTCGTGACTTCCGTGGCTTGAATGCCAAATCTTTTGATGGCCGTGGGAATTACTCCATGGGCCTCCGTGAGCAGATCGTGTTCCCGGAAATTGAATTCGACAAAGTCGATAAGCTGCGTGGTATGGACATTACTGTTACCACCACTGCGAAAACTGACGATGAAGCAAGGGCGCTGTTGCGCGCCTTTAACTTCCCGCTGAAAGGCTGAGGTAGAAAGTCATGGCCAAGACTTCGATGAAAGAACGGGAAAAGAAGCGCGCCAAGCTGGTAAAACAGCATGGTGCCAAGCGTGACCTGCTTCGTGCAGTAATGAAGGATCCGAATGCGGAGCCTGAAGCCAAGTGGGAAGCGCAGGTAAAGCTGCAGAAGCTGCCGCGTGATTCTGCCCGTGTTCGTCAGCGCAATCGTTGTCGCATCACTGGTCGTCCGCACGGCGTGTATCGCAAGTTCGGTCTCGGTCGGAACAAGCTGCGTGAAGCGGCGATGCGTGGTGATGTGCCGGGTCTGGTCAAGGCCAGCTGGTAAGCAGGAATAGCGGAGCGATAGCAGCATGAGCATGCAAGATACCCTGGCGGATATGTTTACCCGTATTCGCAATGCGCAGATGGCCAAAAAGCCGGGCGTTGAAATTCCGTCTTCCACCACCAAGGTAGCGATTGCCAAGGTGTTGCAGGAAGAGGGCTATATCGCCGGCTATAAGGTCGGTGGTGAAGCAGCCAAGCCGCAGCTTTCCATTGAGTTGAAATACTTCGAAGGAAAGCCGGTTATTGAGCGTATTAAACGAGTGAGCACACCAGGTCTGCGCATCTACAAGAGCGCTGGTGATATCCCGAAGGTGAAGGACGGTCTGGGCGTTATGATCGTTTCCACCAACGTGGGCATCATGACCGATCGCGCAGCACGCAAAGCCAATGTTGGCGGCGAGCTGATTTGCGAAGTGTTCTGACCGATAGCGGCATAGACGACGGGTTAGGTGCAGAAATGTCGAGAGTAGCGAAAAGTCCGGTACAACTGCCTCAGGGCGTCGAAGTTAAACTCGACGGTCAGGAGCTGACTGCCAAGGGTGCAAAAGGCGCCATGAGCATCACTGTTCATCCGTTGATTGCGGTGAGCAGTGAAGAAGGCGTCCTGCGTGTTGCGCCGAAAAAAGAAACCCAGCAGGGTTGGGCACTGGCAGGCACTACTCGTGCGCTGGTGGCGAATCTGGTAACCGGCGTTTCCACCGGATTTGAGCGCAAGCTTGAGTTGGTTGGTGTTGGTTATAAAGCGCAAGCGGCCGGCAAGGTTCTGAACCTGACGCTCGGTTTCTCGCACCCGGTAGCCTATGAACTGCCAGAGGGTGTGACCGCTGAGACGCCAACCCAGACAGAAATCGTGCTGCGTGGTATGGATAAGCAGGTCATTGGTCAGGTGGCTGCCAATGTACGCGCCTACCGTCCGCCGGAGCCTTATAAAGGCAAGGGTGTTCGGTATTCCGGTGAGAAAGTGCGCCGGAAAGAAGCCAAGAAGAAATAACCGTTGAGACTGAAGCGATGAAAGACAAAAAAGAGCAGCGTCTGCGCAGAGCACTGCGCACCCGGAGCCAGATCAAGAGCCAGGGTGTTGAGCGTCTTTGTGTGTTTCGTACTCCGCGTCACATCTACGCCCAGATTATCAGTGCCAGTGGTGACACGGTGCTGGCCTCGGCCTCGACGGTTGAGAAAGATCTGCGTAGTAGTGCAACCGGCAACAGCGATGCAGCCGTTGCGGTAGGAAAATTGATTGCCGAGCGTAGTAAAGCAGCGGGCATTGCGCGCGTGGCTTTTGACCGCTCCGGGTTCCGGTATCACGGCCGGGTTAAAGCGTTGGCTGATGCTGCGCGTGAAAACGGGCTTGAATTCTAAGGGTACGGGTTATGGCGAAGGTTGATCCCAACGAAGGTCTGCAAGAGAAGCTGGTTCAGGTGAACCGGGTTGCCAAAGTAGTTAAAGGCGGCCGTATTTTCTCCTTTACTGCTCTGACGGTAGTGGGTGACGGCAATGGTCGCGTCGGCTTCGGTCGTGGCAAGGCGCGTGAAGTGCCAGCAGCGATTCAGAAGGCGCTTGAGGCGGCACGTCGCAACATGATCCAGGTGGATCTTGCGGGCACCACTCTTCAGCACCCGATCCGTGCAGGTCATGGCGCCTCCAAGGTGTACATGCAGCCGGCCTCTGATGGTACTGGTGTTATTGCGGGCGGCGCCATGCGCGCTGTTCTTGAAGTGGCGGGCGTTCAAAACGTTCTGGCCAAGTGCTACGGCTCTACCAATCCGGTAAACGTGGTACGTGCGACTTTTGAAGGTTTGAAGAGCATGTCTTCGCCTGAGCAGGTTGCAGCCAAGCGCGGCAAGACCGTAGAAGACATTCTGGGCTAAGGCCGGAATTACAACGGAAGCAGAACAATGGCGAAGATCAAGGTAACTCAGACCAAAAGCAGCAACGGTCGTATTGAGTCCCAGAAAGCTACGTTGCGCGGCCTCGGCTTGCGTCGTATTGGTCACACCGTAGAAGTTGAAGACACTCCGTCCGTGCGTGGCATGATCGGCAAGGTCTATTTCATGGTCCAGGTAGAGGGAGCATAAGCTAATGCGTCTTAACGATTTGCGTCCCGCCGCTGGTTCCAAAACGGCAGCCAAGCGTCTCGGCCGAGGTATCGGTAGCGGTCTCGGCAAAACCGGTGGTCGCGGCCATAAAGGTCAGACCGCACGCTCTGGCGGAACCATCAAGCCAGGATTTGAAGGCGGCCAAATGCCGATTCAGCGTCGTCTGCCGAAGTTCGGCTTCACGTCTGCCAAGGCAGGCGTGACTGCTGAGGTGCGCTTGGGCGAGCTGGCAGCTGTTGAAGGCGATGTGATTGATCTGGCAGCTTTGAAAGCCGCCAATATCGTCCGTCGTGATATGATCCGTGCCCGCGTTATTTTGCGCGGTGCGATTGATCGCGCTGTCACTGTTCGTGGTTTGGTAGTGACCAAAGGTGCTCGTGCAGCGATTGAAGCTGCCGGCGGCAAGGTCGAGGAGTAATAGCAGATTATGGCCAAGAATCGAGCCCAGAGCCTGCCCAACGGCATGAGTCCTGACAGCTCCGCAACGCGGGAGCTGATGCGCCGTATTGGCTTTCTGCTGGGTGCGTTGGTTGTATTTCGTATTGGTGCCCATATCCCGGTTCCGGGTATCAACCCGGACCGTTGGGCGGCGATCTTCAGTGACAACCGCGATACCTTCCTTGGTCTGTTTAACATGTTCTCCGGTGGCGCACTGGAGATGATGAGTATTTTTGCTCTCGGCATCATGCCCTATATTTCCGCGAGCATTGTGATTCAGCTGATGACGGCGGTAGTGCCGACATTGGAGCAGTTGCGTAAAGAAGGCGAGGCGGGTCGTCGTAAGATTACTCAGTATACGCGCTACTTGACCGTGGTTCTGGCATTGATCCAGTCCTTTGGTGTCGCTGCAGGCTTGTACAGCCAGGGCGCTACACTAGTGCCGGAAGGTGGCGGCGGTATGGCCTTGGCTTCCTTCTATTTCGTAGCTGTAACGTCTTTGGTAACAGGTACCGTATTCCTGATGTGGCTTGGTGAGCAGATCACGGAACGTGGTATTGGTAACGGTATTTCGATGCTGATTTTTGCCGGCATTGTTGTTGGTCTGCCCGGCGCCATTGCAAACCTGTTTGAGTCCGCCCGTCAGGGTGAGATTAACCTGCTGATTATGCTGCTGGTATTTGCCATCGCCATCGCTGTGATTTACGGGGTGGTATTTGTTGAGCGTGGCCAGCGGCGGATTACAGTTAACCATGCGCGTCGCCAGGAAGGCCGTAAGATTTATGCAGCACAGCAGAGCCATCTGCCGCTGAAAGTGAATATGGCGGGTGTAATCCCGGCTATTTTTGCCAGCTCGATCCTGTTGTTCCCGGCATCGATCAGCCAATGGTTCGGTTCCGCAGGTGGAGAAAGCCGTTGGTCCGGCACCCTGCAGACCATCACGGATGCGCTGATGCCTGGCCAACCGTTGTACGTTGTGCTGTTTACTGCCGGTATCGTGTTCTTCTGCTACTTCTACACGGCGTTGATGTTTAACCCGAAAGATGTGGCGGATAACCTGAAGAAATCAGGCGCCTATATTCCAGGCATCCGTCCGGGTGAACAGTCAGCACGTTATATCGATACTGTGATGGGCAGATTGACACTGATCGGTGCTACCTACATGTCACTGGTTTGTTTGCTGCCGATTGTTCTTCAGGCGGCCTGGAATGTGCCCTTCTACTTGGGCGGCACGTCCCTGCTGATCGTGGTAGTGGTGGTAATGGACTTCTGGGCGCAGGTTAATGCTCACCTGATGTCTACGCAG
>PGZG01000049.1 GCA_002840115.1 Gammaproteobacteria bacterium HGW-Gammaproteobacteria-14
GGAAACATCATTTGCCATACTCCAAACGCCTTCTACAATACGCTTTTGGTTATCAGGTTATACCCCATGAGCGAGATCAGGCTGTACCACAACCCACGTTGCTCAAAATCCAGACAGGCCTTGTCCCTGCTGGAGCAGCAGGGACACACGCCAACAGTGATACTGTATCTGGAAACACCGCCGGATGCCGCCACCCTTAAGGCAATTATCCGCTCTCTGGGGCTGGCCAGCGCGCTGCAACTGGTACGCCACAAGGAGCCAGAATATCAAATGGCTGGCCTGACCCCGCACAGCACTGACGCAGAAGTGATTGCCGCCATGGTACGCTTTCCGAAATTAATCGAACGTCCCATTGCGGTGCTCGGCAAGCGCGCAGTGATTGGTCGTCCGCCGGAAAACGTGCTGGAGCTGCTTTGACCACTGCAACCCACCCTCCCTATTTACTCATTCTCTATTACAGCCGCACCGATAGTGTCCGTGGTCTTGCCCGGCAAATTGCCAGAGGTTCTGAAGACGCCGGCCTGGAAGCCATGCTGCGGACTGTGCCGCCAGTGTCTGCGGATTGTGTTGCCAGCCTGCCATCAGTGCCCGAGCGCGGCGCCCCCTACTGCACAACAGAAGAGTTGTCCGGCTGCGCTGCGCTGGCTCTGGGTTCACCAACTCGCTTTGGCAACATGGCCGCCCCCCTAAAACACTTTATTGACCAGACCAGCGAGCAATGGATGGCCGGCACCCTGATCGGCAAGCCCGCCGGCGTATTCACTTCTTCAACCAGCTTGCATGGCGGTCAGGAAAGCACACTGCTGTCGATGATGGTGCCGCTGCTGCACCATGGCATGCTGATTACCGGTGTGCCCTATAGCGAGAAAGCTCTGCTGCAAACCACAACCGGCGGCACTCCCTATGGCCCCAGCCATGTAGCTGGCATAGATAACTCAAATGTATTAAGCGACCCGGAGATTGCCGTAGCCCGCCGCCTCGGACGGCGCCTGGCCAGTATCGCTCTCGCGCTGGGGGACAGCCGATGCTAAACATGATTCGCCTGCTATACCTTGCCCTGCTTGGCGCCGCCATCGGCGGTTTCTGGTGGCTGGCACCACCGGAAACCGGCTCGACCAGCTCCTTGATCAGTGCCGGTATTATTCTCTCGCTGATGGCCTATGGCCCATTGCTGGTCATGCTGCCAACGATTATTTTTGCCAGTAATCGCATGCTTATCTGGCTTTGCATCGTACTGCTGTTTTATTTCTGCGCCTTTGCCGTGCAGTTACTGGATCCATCACCGGTGCGAGAAATCGCCATTTTGCGCGTTGCGCTGATCGTAGCGCTGTTTATTACCTGCGCCATACAAATACGCCGCCACCGCCCGCAACCCACCGAGCCCACCATTGATTGATGATCGGCTTCTCCTGCGCACGCCCGAAGGCGCGCATCTGACCCTGCTACCCGCCGGGCCATTACCGCGCGGCTTGGCCTTTACGCTGGATTTTCTGATCAGAATTGCGCTGTATCTGGGTATTACGCTGCTACTGCTGGCTATCGGGCTGTTTAATACCGGTCTTATGTTGATCCTGGTCTTCCTGCTGGAATGGTTTTATCCGGTTATTTTTGAAATGTTGTGGAACGGCCAAACCCCCGGCAAGAAAGCATTACGACTCAGCGTTATTCACAGTGATGGCACGCCACTGACACTGAACGGCAGCATTATTCGCAATCTGCTGCGCAGCGCCGACTTCTTCCCGTTGTTGTATCTCACCGGCCTGATCACCATGTTGCTGAACACACGCTTTCAACGCCTCGGCGATCTGGCCGCGGATACGTTAGTGATCCACCTGCCGGACAAACCCGTAGAACTGCCAACATTGCCCGGTCAGAGCATCGCACCAGACTGGCCAGTAACACTGGAAGATCAACAGGTTTTAGTGTCATTACTGGAGCGACAGCAGCAACTGGGAGACCCACGCGTACAGGAACTGGCCCGCTTCGGCTGGCCCGAACAGCACGATAAGCAGGCCCAGCAAACGGCCATGGCAATTAGTCGTTATCTACGGGGGCAGCCATGAGCCGTTTGTGGAGAAAGCCATGAAACAAACCCTGTTTGAACAGCGCTTTGCCGATGATTGGAAAACATTCGACACCGTGCTAACACGCTTGGAAAGCAACCAGAAAAAACAACCGTCCAATGATGATCCGGAGATGGCCCGCTTCCCGCAACACTATCGTCGCCTGTGTCATCAGCAGTCACTGGCTCGGGAGCGTGGTTACAGCCTGTCCCTGATTCAACGGCTGGATGATCTGGTACTGCGAGGGCATCGCCAACTGTACCGGCATTCACTACCGATGGCGGCGCCCTTGAAACAACTGTTTGTTTATGGGTTTCCTCAGGCGGTGCGCGATCAGTGGCCCTGGCAACTTGCCAGCCTGATTGCTTTTTGTCTGCCGCTGCTGCTGGTTGCCACACTGGTCACGCAAGTGCCAGAAATGATTTATTCGGTACTCGATGTCGACAGTGTCCACGCCATGGAGCAAATGTATGAGCCGGACGCTCCCCATCGCCTGGAACGCAACAGTAGCGATGATCTGGTGATGTTCGGGTTTTATATTTACAACAATATCGGCATTGCCTTTCGAACGTTGGCCGGCGGCATGTTTTTCGGCATTGGCTCGCTCATCGTCATGGTCTTTAACGGCAGCTACTTTGGCGCCATTGCCGCGCATCTGGTGAACGTTGGCTCCCATGAACCGTTTTTCACCTTTGTGATTGCCCATGGCGCGCCGGAATTAACCGCCATCGTGCTGGCGGGAGGCGCGGGCCTTCGTATTGGCTGGTCGCTGGTCGCCCCTGGCCGTCACTCACGGCTCGATGCATTAAAGCATTCCGCCAACCGGGTCATGCCCATTATGTATGGCGTTTTTGCCATGCTATTGCTGGCGGCATTTATTGAAGCCTTCTGGTCTCCACGGTTGCTGGAGCCACAGGTCAAATATCTGGTCGGCAGCCTGCTCTGGCTGGTAACTCTGATGTATTTCACGCTGGCCGGTCGACGCTAATGGTCACGATGAATAGCGTTGTTTATGCACTGCCAGCCGAAATAGCTAACGGAATGGTTGATTACGGAATGATCAATGGACATTGAACGTCTTCAGGCAACCATTGCTCCGCGGCGCCACTGGCAGGCGATGGATATGGGTACGCGCCTTTATCAGGCCTGGTGGAAACCGATAACCGTGGTTTGGTTAATAACAACCGCACCAATTTTTTTGCTGATGCTACTCATTGGAAAGCAAGGCTCTCTAATCGCCCTGTTTATTATTTTCTGGTGGTTAAAGCCCCTGTGGGAGCGACCGCTACTGGAATACTACAGTCGCGCCCTGTTTAGCGGCCCACTGTCTCCCTGGGAGGTACTGAAAACATGGCCCCGCTATGGGTTCCGTGGTGTGCTGCCATTTTTACTGTGGCGGCGCTTTGACCCGGCCCGCAGCGTCCATGCGTCCATTGCCCAACTGGAGCATCAGCGCGGCCAGGAATATTCACGTCGACGTCGACTGATTGGTAGTGGTCAGCCCCATCGCGGCGGGCTTCTCACCATTCTGATGATTCATATTGAGCAGCTCATCAGCTATACCCTGTTTATACTTTTAATGATGATGCTACCCAATCAGTTTTATCTTGATGATGTGCAGTGGTATTTCCAAACCGGCGAAGAAAACAGCACGCTGGCTATGCTGTGCTGGTATGCGGCAATCACCATCACCCAGCCCCTGTATGTGGCCTGCGGCTTTGCCCTCTATCTTAATAAACGTACCTGGTTGGAAGGCTGGGATCTGGAAAACGGTCTTAAACGTATTGGCCTGCGCCGCCGAAAAATAAAGATGACACCCGCTGTGATCCTACTCACCGGTTTCTTGGCAGGCTTTATGATCCCGGAACCTGCCAGCGCTTATGCGGATCAAGAGAGCGTTCGTCAACAGACACTGGATATTGTAGCCAGCGAAGAGTTTATGCCAATAACCGTGGTAAAGCGCTGGCAACTCAGTGAAACCTCCCCTGACGAAAACGATGACAACGATAGCTCGAATTGGCTATCACGCTTTTTGAGCTGGCTGATGACGTCCAATCACACCGATAGTAGTACGCCCTGGTATCAGCGCCCGGAGGACTGGATCCGTCTGCTACTATGGAGCATTACTCTGGCATTTCTTGGCTGGCTAGTATGGCGCTACCGCCACTGGCTTTCACAAATCAATTTCCAGCGTTCATCTCCACCAACCGCGTTAATGGTTGCCGGTCTTGATCTGCATGAATCACCACTGCCGGACGATATTCCCGCTGCCATTCGAGAAGCTCTGCAACAGAATAATGTGCGCCTCGCCTTAAGTACTTTGTATCGAGCTACCCTGCTGTCTATTCATCAGCACACCCCTATTCCCCCAGGCCTCACGGAACAGGAGTGCCTCCATCATCTGCGCACTCATTACCAAGGTCGCACTGATACGCAGGCTTCTGATATTGAAATTCTCAGCCAACTCACCCCCCTCTGGAGCCGACATGCCTGGGGCCATCAGCCCATTGCCATAGACAGCATCGAACAACTGACCCGGCGCTTTGAAAATGAACTTGCCCCACAGGGTGGAGTTTCATCATGAAGCGCGTGCTACTGGTACGTACGCTGCTGGTAATAGCCGTGGTATTCATTACAACGCTGATAGTGCGCAATCTCATACCCGTGTATGAGGCGCGCCATCAAGTCAGTAGTGTTCAGCCGCAAGCGGCTGCGGTGCGCCTGCTACAAGCTCTGGGCTCCACGGTTAAGCCGGTCTATCACAGTGGCCAGCTTTTCCCGCTACCGGATCATTCCTTCTGGATTATGATGGATCGGCATCATGAGGTGCTGACTCAGGACCAGCTGGGCGAACTGCTCCAGTGGGTCGACAGTGGCGGGCGTCTGGTCGTGGAAGCCGATGCCATCGATCACAATGAATACCGCGATGGCACAATCCACGAAACAACCATCGACCAACGAAACCCATTATTGCGAATGCTGGGCGTATCAGCCTGGTACTTCGACGAGGGCGTGCGCCGCCAGGAGCTACCGGAACCTACCGTCATTGGCACTCATATGCTTGAAAGTGACTGGCGCCAATACTGCCTGAACCCTCTGGCTCCACAATCGCGCACCTGCGCGTTGCGCACCTGTGGCGACGGAGATATTTTCCCGTTATTCAGCTTGCTTTACAGCGCCAGTGACGTCATGCAATTTGAGCTTGATCCCCGCCATCACCTTGCCTATGAGGCCAGCGCCGCCAAGCTCGACCATACCCTGCAATGGAGTGCCGGACATTCACAGGGCCAGCAACTGCTCTGGTTCAACGTCGGCCATGGCGACATTATTGCACTCAGTGATTTTGATATTTTTCAGAACAGCCGGCTTCATCATCTTGATCATGCTGCGCTAATCGCCCTCTTTGCCGAGGGCCGATCCGGTCTGCTCTGGAGCCACCATATGGGAGCGCCGTCGCTACTATACTGGCTGTGGCAGCGCAGCAGCTTGTTGATTAGCAGCCTGATCATTCTACTGTTACTGCTACTGTGGCGACACATTCCACGACGCGGTGTGATTGTTGAGCAGAAACATTCCCACGCTGTGAATTTCACCGATCATCTTCACGCCAGCGGCGAGTTGCTATGGCGCACCGGCCAGCAACAGGGGCTTTTACTGGCGCTACGACAGGACGTGCAACGACGAATTGCAGCATCCGAGACTGATCAAGAGGCAACACCAGAGAACGCCGAACGGATGGAGTGGGCTATGCAGGGCGTGCCGAAGACTCGGGAAGAGCTGCGATCCATTGTTGCCTTGCTGCAGTCATTACGTTAATCGCTGATGAACTTACCAAGCTCAGGCTTTCATTCGATGGTGAAGCAATCCCCCATTAGCAGGGTCGTTCTGCTAGGGTACCGCTTAACCACCGAATAGAAGCCTGAATAACGCCACACTCATGGAGGGACTCCTGTGAGCATCACGAGCCAACGCTGGACCTCAACACTGCTACTGCCTGTATTTGCACCGGCGGTTATCGTCACCGCATTGCTGGTTATCGGCACCATTAGCAACCCGCAGCTGGCCGGTGAAGCATTTGCGGCAACATTGAGTTATATCACCAATACCTTCGGTTGGTTTTATATGCTCGCTGTCGCTATTTTTCTGGTGTTTATTGTCAGCGTCGCCGCATCACGCTGGGGAAAAATAAAGCTCGGGCCGGATCATGCGGATCCGCAGTACAGCTTCCCGGTATGGTTCGCCATGTTGTTTTCGGCGGGCTATGGTATTGCCCTGCTGTTTTTTGGTGTTGCCGAGCCGGTATTGCACTATGCCTCACCACCTCAGGGCGCAGGACAAACCGTGGATGCCGCGCGTCAGGCCATGCAAATTGCTTTCTTCCACTGGGGCTTCCATATCTGGGCTATTTACGGGCTTGTGGGCCTGGTGCTGGCCTACTTTTCCTTTCGCCACGGCCTGCCACTGTCAATACGCTCGGCACTTTACCCGTTAATCGGTGAACGTATTTATGGGCCGATTGGCCATACCGTCGATGTATTCGCCATTCTTGGCACCCTATTTGGCATCGCCACTACCCTTGGGCTTTCCGTCACCCAAATCAATGCGGGGTTGAATTATTTATGGCCTGTGATACCGGTTAATATCACCGTTCAGGTGATCTCCATCGCCGTGATCACCGGGCTAGCGATCATTTCCGTGGTTGCCGGTCTGGACAAGGGCGTAAAGCGTCTCTCCATTTTGAATATGGGGCTGGCGGTAATGCTGATGCTGTTTGTTTTTATTGCCGGACCCTCCATTTTGATACTGGAAGCGTTTCTGCAAAACACCGGCAGCTACCTCAACCATATTATTGAGCGAACCTTTAACCTTCAGGCCTATAGCCGCAGCGACTGGATTGGCAACTGGACCCTGTTTATTTTTGGCTGGACCATCGCCTGGGCACCGTTTGTCGGGCTGTTTATTGCCCGCATCAGTCGCGGTAGAACTATCCGCGAATTTGTTATGGGTGTTCTGCTGGTGCCCACTATTTTTACCTTCCTGTGGTTTTCCATTTTTGGAGACACCGCCTTGCATATGATCATGCATGAGGGATATAGCAGCCTGATTGATGATGTGCAGGCTGATAACGCCATCGCCCTGTTCAAGCTGTACGAAAGACTGCCACTCACCTCGATCATGTCCTTTGTGACTGTGATTCTGATTATTACCTTCTTCGTCACATCCTCGGATTCCGGTTCATTGGTCATTGATTCGCTGGCCTCCGGCGGCGCCACCAATACCCCTGCATGGCAGCGGGTTTTCTGGGCCTCCATCGAAGGCCTGCTGGCATCCGGCCTGCTGATTGCCGGCGGTCTCAGTGCCTTGCAAACCATGACCATTGCCAGCGCCCTGCCGTTTGCCTGCATTATGCTGGTAGCCGCCTATGGCATGTGGCGAGCACTGATTATTGAAGGCCATCGCGAAACCAGCCTCCGGGCCTCCGCCCATAGCAATGCCGGTGGCTCCGGTTTATGGCGCAAGCGACTTGCCCGGTTGGTGGACTATCCGTCCAAAAACAACGTTGACGAATTTTTACAGGGTACCGCCCTACCCGCATTGCAGCATGTCTGCGATGGCTTGCGCGATAGCAACTGGCCCGCTGAAGCACAAAATGACCCGGACAATCACCGGGTTATCCTGCACATTCAAAAAGGCGCCCATATCGACTTTATCTATGAGATCCGACTACGGGGATATCCGAGGCCCGCCTTTGTATTTCCGGAAATGGATCGCGATGCCGATGGTGACGAGCATTACTACCGTGCTGAGGTCTTCCTGCGACGCGGCGGACAAGCCTATGATGTTTACGGTTATGATCGCGCCGAAATCATTACCGATGTACTCGATCAGTTTGAAAAATATCTGCACTTCCTGCATATCTCACCGGGCAGTTTGCCCTGGGATATGGCGGAGCATGATGACATGCTACAACCCATCGACCCCAACACCAGAACCGCTCAGGAGTAACCCATGTCGACGCCGAATAATCTGACCGACGCCAGCGCATTGGCCGCTGCCATTGAAAGCACCATGGCGACGGTTGTCGTCGGTCAGCAGCGGGTTGTTCGCGAAGTATTGATTACCTTGATCAGTGGCGGTCATATTCTGCTCGAAGGTGTCCCCGGACTTGGCAAAACCCTGTTAGTGCGAACGCTGGCCCGGTGCCTGGACATCAATTTCGCACGCATTCAGTTTACCCCGGACCTGATGCCCACGGATGTCACTGGCCATGCCATGTTTGACCAGAAAACCGAGCAGTTTCGCATTCGCAAAGGTCCCGCCTTTACTCAATTACTGCTTGCGGATGAAATCAATCGTGCTTCCGCAAAAACCCAGTCTTCCCTGCTGGAGGTAATGCAGGAACGACAAATCACCATCGAAGGAAAATGCTTTCCGTTGCAACCCCCCTTTATGGTGCTGGCCACACAAAATCCGTTGGATCAGGAAGGAACCTATCCACTACCCGAGGCAGAGCTCGATCGCTTTTTATTAAAAAGCATTATCGACTATCCGGAAATTGATCAGGAAGCGCGCATTGTTCGAATGGTGCTTGATGGCACTATCAGCGACAGTCTGTCCGTTGAAGGCCTTGAAGCCCTGACCAATGCCGAGGGCGTTATGGCGCTACAGAAGTTGGCCACAACGATCACGCTGGATGAGGAAATTGTTCATTACGCCCTGCGCATTGTCCGTAGCACGCGGTCACTGAATGGGCTGGCCCGGGGTGCAGGACCACGGGCCAGTATTGCCCTGTGCACCGCCGGCCGCGCTGAAGCGCTACTGCAAGGGCGAGACTATGTGATACCGGATGACATCAAGTCCGTGGCAAACGCGGTGCTGCGACATCGTATTCAGCTCAGTGCCGATGCGGAAATTGAAGGTCAAACCGCCGAGTCATTACTGGATAACATGCTGAATCAGGTTGCGGCCCCCCGACAATGAACTGGAGGCCAACCCCTCGCCTGTTGCGACTGTCCGTGGCGCTGTGCATCATCGCCGCGCTCAGCGTTATCGTCGGGCAAATACAACCCGGCTGGAAAGCGTGGCTAGCGTTCTTCTGGGGAGCATCCGCCATCGTCCTGTTAGCTGTTATCGCAGCAGACATGATCATGCTGTGGCGACGACCCACACCACAGGCAACGCGGGTACTGCCCGCTGCTTTCTCCGTACACCAGCAACACCCGGTTAGCCTGCAATTTAATAACTCAGGACTGCCGAATTGGTTTGAAATCGCGGACCACCACCCGGCGGATGACCCGAACACCGGCATGCCCCTGACGATTCATCGGCAGCCCGCAAGCATCACCGAGTACGTTTACCGATATCGGCCGAGCAAGCGCGGCAAGGCACACTTTGGCGACATAGAGCTCTGGCTACCTGGGCCCCTGGCGTTAATGTTGCGCCGTTACCGTATTGCACAAGAGAGCACTATTCCGGTTTATCCGGATTTCTCCATGCTTAATAAGCAGCCCAATAATATCAATAGTGAAAATCGTCTGGATGGTGGCAAGCGGCAACAACCGCGACGCGGGGAAGGCATGGAGTTTCATCAACTGCGCGAATATCGCTCCGGCGATCCCCTGCGACAAATTGACTGGAACGCCAGTGCGCGACGCCGCAGTTTGATCAGCCGCGACTATCAGGAAGAACAGAACCAGCATCTGATTATTTTGCTGGATGGCGGCGCCCGGCTGGCCATGCAGTCCGATGACATCAGCGGCTTCGACCATGGCCTGAACGCGGCGTTACTGTTGGCCTGGAGTGCCCTCAAACAAGGGGATCGACCAGGCATCCAGCTTTTCTCCCATGATACCGAGTGCTGGCTTCCCCCCTCACGGGGACGGGCCGGACTAAACCGTATGCTCAACACCCTGTACAGCATTCACCCCAGTGACCATGCCAGCGACTACAGCGACGCCGCGCGACAACTACTGCGGCGCTGGAACAAACATTCGCTAGTTATCTTAATCACCCACCTGCAACCGGATGATGAACAGGAAATACTGACCAGCGTTCGCCTACTCGGCGCACGCCACCGGCTGATGATCGCCGACATCCAACTACCGGATCAGGCCCGCCTGCGACATAGCACCGTGGACAGCCCCGAAACTGCACTCCGCATCGCCGCCGACGCCGGCTGGCAACAGGACCGCGACAAACTCCACGCCCGCCTCCGACACGCCGGAGCCATCGTGGTACAGGCAACCCCGGAACACCTCCCCGAACGCCTCAACAAAACCTACCTGGCCCTCAAACGCAGCGGCCAGCTCTAAACCCCCTTTTTAAAACAGGACACGCATAAATCTCTAATTTATGCGTGTCCTGTTTTGCCTGTCCTGTTTTGCCTATATGAAAAAAAGCCTATCGTAGAGTTAACGATCTTTCCCATTGGCAGGCAGAGAGAAGTATTGCCGCAAACAATCGCGCACTTTATCCTACCAAGTAGGATTATTTCCCGACACCACCTTGGAGAGAGTTCAAATGGCTATGGTAAAAAAAAGCATCACCGTGACAGACCAACAGGATAGCTGGATCAAGGCCATGGCAAGCCCCCGATATTCTAGACACCCGATAGCGTTACACTAACGCATCGAGGAGGTGTCAATTATGAGCGGTAAGCGCTACCCGGAAGATTTCAAGA
>PGZG01000283.1 GCA_002840115.1 Gammaproteobacteria bacterium HGW-Gammaproteobacteria-14
AATGAAGTTGGATCCATGATCGTTACCTCCCACTAATGTGTCTAATCATAACGCAGGGCGATGAATCTGCCGTTATGGCGACGGTAGCTGGCTGACCGCACCACTGGCAATCAACTGGTCAATGACGGTGCTATCGAATCCAGCTTTTTCCAGAGTGATGCGGGTGTCTTGACCGGGAGGGCGCATGGCTATCGGTGTCGCCGAAGGTGTTCTGGAAAAACGTGGAGTGGGGGCATGCTGGGTAACACCCGCCACGGATACGAAGCTGCCCCGCGCCTGATTATGGGGGTGTGTCGGAGCCTCGGACAGGTCCAGTACCGGAGCAAAGCAGACATCGCTGCCTTCCATCAGTGAGCACCATTCACTGCGGGTTTTGCGACGAAATACAGCGGCTATTTTTTCTTTTTGCGAGGGCCATTGAAGGTCATTCATTTGCTCGGAAAAATCATCACCCAGTCCGGCTTTCTCCCGCAACAATGCATAGAACGGTGGCTCAATGCTACCAATGGAAATGTATTTACCGTCGGCGGTTTCATAGGTGTCGTAAAAGGGTGCGCCGGAATCCAGCATATGATTGCCCCGTTGGTCGCTGAACAAGCCGTTGGCTTGTAGCCCGTAAAACATGGCCATCAATGCTGCGGCGCCTTCATGCATGGCACAATCAATGACTTGGCCTTTACCAGAGCGCTGGCTTTCCAGTAACGCGCAGACCATGCCGAAAGCCAGCATCATTCCTCCGCCACCAAAATCGCCGACAAGATTCAATGGAATCGTTGGTTTTTCGTTTTTTCGACCAATGGCATGAAGAGCGCCGGAGAGGGCGATGTAGTTAATATCATGCCCGGCGGCTTGGGACAGTGGACCGGTTTGTCCCCAGCCGGTCATGCGGCCGTAAACCAGCTTGGGATTTCTGGCCATGCAGATATCTGGGCCGATACCAAGCCGCTCCGCGACACCGGGGCGATAGCCTTCAAACAGGGCGTCGGCGCTTTCACAGAGCGTGAGCAGGGTGGCAACGCCGTCCGGATGTTTGAGATTAATTGAAATACTTTGCCGATTGCGAAACAGAATATCGTGACCACCTTCAGCAGTGGGATTGCCACCGGGCCGGTCTATGCGGATCACTTCGGCACCCATATCGGCGAGCATCATGCCGCAGAAAGGGCCTGGGCCTATGCCTGAGAGTTCAAGAATCCGAAAACCGGAAAGAGGGCCTGCCATGGGGTCGCTCCGCTGCATTATTAGACATCAAAGGCTAGCAAGCCCGGCTGCAGCTGACCATGACATGAAGCGTCATCAGGGCAGTAAGGATGCTTCCTTCAATGCTTCTCGAATGCGTTTGCACTGACTGCGAGCAATGGCTTCAATCTGGTTGGCTTCGTGGGTTCGTAGCAGGCCATTCCAGAGCATTCGGCCATCGGCACCAAGGAGTTGAAACTCAATGTCCATATCT